>CAMWQQ010000241.1 GCA_947176455.1 uncultured Odoribacter sp.
ATTGTAGGGGTTAAACATTGAAAGATACAGAACAAAAGAAAGACTGTGCAGGTAAGCGAGTATTGAATGCGTTCGTGGACGTTTTTACCGGACGCATGAAGGGAAGATTAAAATATAGTAATCGCTATGGCAATATTTATCAGAATACTTTTAAATAAGCTGGTTCTGCCAAAGATCTAACGGACAATCAAAAAAGAAGCGAAGAATTTAGTTTTTTTAAAATCATTTATAATGTAAGCGTAGGATGAAATGCAATAAATGTTATAAAAGGAATCAAGCTCAAATTTTGAGCAAGATAAAATAAAATTATGGAGGGTTGTATGCAAAAGCTAATCAGGAAGGGTACTAAAAGCAAAGGAATTAACAGATTTACCGTAACGCAGTTTCTTTTGTTAACCTGTTGTTTATTGCTGGGATGCCTCGTGTTGTTTTCAGGGCAAGCAACAAGGGTAGCAAAAGCACAATCGGTCGAAAATGTGCAGTATTTTGGCACAGTAGTTCCATGTGGGAAAGACAATGGCTATAAGCCCAACACAAAGAGCGCTTGGAATCCATGGACTTTACTTACGGGGTATGGAACAATTATGGGCCTTATTCCAGATGGCGACCCGCATAAGGGTTGGTCACTAGGCTCTTTCTATGTCAAGGGATTTTCTGATGTAACTGAAAGCAATAAAAATACTTATTCGCATAATATGCCGGTGTATTTGAAAAATGTCGGTGATGAAGTAGCGTTTGGGTTTAAACTTGAACAAGACATAACCAAGCTGAATGGGAATTCTCAACTTCAAATTGCCGACGATAAGAAAATTATTCAGGACTGCTGGATAGATGAACCCTATTTTAAGGCAGATTTTCATCATGGCTTACTTATGATTATTCATACGGATTGGCAAGGAAAGCAAAATGTAATAAAATATACAGATTTTCTTAAAGGAAAAGCAGTAGGGGCAGATGCACAAGTTCGCTTGTTCGAGGAGGGGGATTACCGTGTAATCCTTTGCTACGAAATCTATAAAAAGACGGGCTGGAATTGGCTTACCGACTGGATGGACCCGAATGGTAGCTGGTTTGATTATCGGCTTGAAAGCTATTTTTCTATTCGTAATGGGAATTGTATGGTATACCCTATGGAGTTGGAAACGAATACGGAGCTATATAATAAAAACATTACAGAAAAAGGATTCAAGTGCGACTTGGCTAAATCAAGATATCTAAAGATGACTGTAAAAAAGGAGAACCTCAACAAAGCAGGGACGGAGATTATTGAGGATACACGGTTTAATAAAGCTGTTGCAGACGGTACCGTTTTTCAGGACGAAGGGAAATACACAATCACTGTTAAGAACCCTTATACGTCAGCTGTTACTGAAAAAGTCATTTATGTCGGGACAAACGACATTATGCGATGTAATGCCACAACGGGTAAGAGTGTTTCGGAAATTAATTCTTTGGTTGCGTTGGGGTATAAAATCGAAGCGGATGGCTCTCTAACTGCGCCGATAAAGGCAGAGGGAGGCTCTTCCGAAACAAAGCATACCGAATCAATAGCAAACAATACGAGCGATACGTGGAAAATCCTTGCTATTGTGTTAATCTGCATTGTAGTTGTAGCAGGAATGGTTGCGGGATATTTCGTATTGCGAAAGAGAAGACGCTAATGCTTTTTATAAGATTGAAAGGCTTCATATAGTCGCTTTTTAAAGTACAATCAATAATTATTACGGAGGACTTATGAAAAAATTATTTAACATTATAATTGCTTTTATCCTGTCTGTTTCTTTTTGCGTAATGGCAGCGAGTTGTAAGCATGATTATGTAGGTATTCCAGACAGTGGAAATAATGAACCTCAATATACCGTAACGACTCTTTCAGATGTTACATCAAAAGAATCGCAGTATATGATTTCGGAGATTCTTCAGGACGATCTTGAGGAATACAATAATGGAATCGAATATTATGTGGAGTATGTTCAATCAAAGTATTGGTCGCAAGAATATATTGAAGAGCTGTACTACAATTCATTAAAAAATGACTATTTCGGTTATGATTATGATGAAATTTGTAGTGCCATGGGTGATACAAATTGGTGTTTCACCGTTATGGATGGAAAAACCACCGTCATTGAAGTTCCGCAGCAAAGTGATATGCTTGCACAGCTCGTTAAAAAGGTTGCCATAGGAACTGGCATTATTGTAGTATGTGCAGTTGTATCTGTAGTGTCGGGCGGAGTCGGTGCCGCTCCGGTGGCTTGCTTTTTCGCCGGAGCCGCAAAGGGGGCATTGGCGGGAGCCATTAGTAGTGGTCTCATTGGTAGTGCAATCGGGGGGCTGGTTCAAGGAGTTAAAACCCACAGTTTTGAAGAAGCCATGAAGGGTGCGGCAGAAGGATTTGGCAATGGTTTTATGTGGGGCGCAATTGCCGGAGCTATAACCGGAGGATTAACTTCGGGTTCATGCTTTTCAAAGGATACTCTTATTAAAACAGAGGAGGGTTATAAAACAATAAATTGTATTGATGTCGGTGATAGAGTATATTCGTATAATGAGAAAAAAGATTTATATGAATATGCGCCGGTAACCAATACATTTAAGCACAATGCAAAAGATATAGTGGTTTTATCAACCCAAAACGAAATAATAACCACTACGTCGACGCATCCCTTTTTAACAAACGGAGGTTGGCTTTCTGCAGGAGAATTACAGGTGGGGGATTACGTTACCTCTACGAATGGACCAATCCGGATTGAGGGAAAAACAGTCTTAAATGCGAACGAAGAAGTGTATAATATGACTGTTGCATATAATCATACCTATACAGTTTCAGAAAGTGAGATTGTTGTACATAATGCCTGTGGTGATTCGACGAGGTTGCGAAAAGCAATGATTGACAATAATGAAGTGCCTCCGAGCTATAAACATGCGGCACATCACATTGTTCCTTCAAGTGATAGTAGATTCCAAGCGGCAAAAGATGCTCGTGATATTTTAAATCATTTTGGTATAGATATAAATTCACCAAACAATGGAGTATTCTTATCTACAGACAAATCTATTATTGGGACTACTTATCATCGTGTCCTACATAATGCTGATTATTATTCAAAAGTCCTTGACTGTCTCCAGAATGCGATGACCAAAAGCGAAGTACTAGACGGGTTGGCATTCATCAAACAATCATTGATGAACGGAACATTTATTTGAGGTGGATAAATGATATATCGTTTTGAATTTGATACAAATAACTATTCGAATTTTATACCGAATGGAATTACTTATGAGATGCGATACTCATTTGACGGGAGATCGCATGCTCACGGTTGGAATCCAATCCAGTATAAGCTTGTGGATAAAAAAGACAAACGTCCGGTTCCAGACTTTATTTCCGGATTTATTCCAGCGTGTAGCAAGGAGGCATTTAACGCAATTAAGGATGCATGTAAAGAGTGCGTTGAGTTTTTGCCATGTAGGGTGGGGAAAAATAATTTGAAATATTATGTAA
>CAMWQQ010000242.1 GCA_947176455.1 uncultured Odoribacter sp.
TGACCGTCGGCGTCTGCCAAGCTAAACGTCCCTCGCTCAGTTTATCCCAAGCATAAGTTATCTTGGAATTCGGACAATCCGGTGAAACCGCTTCCGCCGCCATCTCCAGCGTCGAACCCAGACAAACCGTCGTATCGGCGGTCTGGCTGACAAACTCCAACGGCTTGTCCACCGTAATCAGGAACATCCGTGAGGTAACTGAATCACCGCACTCGGACCTCGCCGTCCACACATAATAGCCGGCGTCTTCCATCGTTATCGCCTTAAAGTTGTACCGGTTGCCACTGTTGCCCTTGCAAATCGACGTCACCCGGTAACCTTCAAACACATTCTTGTCCGGTACCACCCGCTTCAGCGAATACGTGCAGATACCACCGTCCTGCGTATAAGCATTCAGGGTCACACTGGTATTGTAGCAGACTACCGTATCGACAGGCTGTATCCGGAAAGACACTTTCTTGTTCACAATCAGTCGAACGGAATCCATTACCGTACCGCAGATGCCTTCCGCCTCTTTCAGGTAAATGGCGTCATACTCGGGCGTCACTTCCGGAATCGTGTATATTTTCTTGTTGAAGGAAGCCTCCGGAGTGTATTGCATCACCACGCCCGTTACCGGATTTTTCCGATACCAGCGATAGTTGATACTTTCAAGCGTATTGTCCTCCTCCAGCACCATCATCAACTCGTAATCCTTCTTTCCTTCGCAAACCGTCAGCGTATCATTATGGATAGCCACCTTCGGCGGATTCACATTGGACACCTTATAGGTCAACGAATACGTACTACCGCAATTATTGGTCAGCACGCAACGGTACTGTCCATAGAAATCCTCGGTCAATGGCTTGATTTTCAAAATAGGCGTTCCCAGACCGGATAAATTTTCAGACTCCGTCACATTCACGAACTTCGCCCGGTCCTTGTCAAAACGTTGCCACTGGAAAACATCCGGATCTCCGCCGGTGTAGCCCACCCGCAACTCCACGCTGTCAGCACCACCGCATCCCAGTACGGTCGGCACGCTCGCGTCAATCTCCGGAATATTACAGGATTCCATAAAACCGTCATCGTCACCGCCGGAATAGAAGCGTGCAGAACGGACATATACCCGGGCGGTATCCGTCGACTTACAGCCACGATCCACCACTTCCGCCACAATGCTGGCACTTTCCTCGATGTCTGCCACCACGTAAGGGTTCTTGTTCGGAATAAACAAGGCGTTGTGCCACCAGTTGATGGTCGCACCCACCGAAACATTCGACACCTCCGCGGATACCCGCAACACTTTGTTCTCCTCGGCATAAATCACAGAGGGAATCGTGACATGCGGATCAATGATATTAATCTGTATCGTATCGTAAGCCGAGCAATTCTCGGTCGACACCTTCAGCGTATATACCTGCGTCTGGGTCGGACGCACATCCACGGCATAATTGTATTCCGTCTTCGTGATGTTCTCCCCTTCCCAGGAATAGACATATTTGATATCTTCCGACTCCTTGTAATCCTCCGTCTTGCGGGCATCTATGCGAATCGTCGTTCCGACGCAATAGGACTTCCCGCGGTCGGGATAATTGATCACCGCTTTCGGACCTTTCCGGATATTCAAAGTCAACGTATCTGTGGACAAGGTCTTTCCCAACATCAAATCCGTCACCAAGCAATAATACCGCTGTCCGTTCATATTCATGCCACACTTGCTGAGCGAATACACGGACTCGGAAGACAGGGACTCGGAAACGCCCACCTGCCGCCAGTTGTACAAATAAATGCCACTACCTTTGACACGCACGGAGAAATCCGCATCCTCATTCTCACAGATGATGGCAGGATAGCGCAACTCCTGTATCAGGAAACTGCTGTTGGACTCGATAAATCCGTCCTCAGTGCCTCCCTGGAAGGTATTGAATCCGCGCACATAAATACGCGTGGAGTCATACGCCTCGCAACCGTCCAAAGACATCGTCACCTTCAGATAAGCCGACTGCGTCACACCTGCACTGGCATACCGAGGAGCAGTCAAAGACCCGCCGTTATTGAAGGTCCACTTCAGCTTGGCATCCGGAGAAACCTCAGAAAGCGGTTCCACGGTAAAAGCCTCACCTTCCGCAACAAACAACACCTCCGGTATATCTACCGAAATATCCTGTACGTTTACACGTACATAAGCGACATCGCTACAGGAACCGTTGCTGACCACCAAAGAAATATCGCAACTTTCTTCCGGCAAAGCCGAAATCTTCGGCTCGTTCGCATCACCCAACAGTCCAAGTCCTTCCCACAAATACGTCCATCCCTCTTTTTTGCGGGCTCCCAGTTCCACGCTCGTTCCGGCGCAAACCCAGCACGACTCCCGGAATCCGATAGAGGGATTGAGGAATTCGATTTCAGCCACCGGCTTGTCCAACACCTCCATCGTCACCTCGTCCGAAGCGCGCATCTCACCATTCTGTATATTCTTCACCTCGCAAAAATACACCCCGGCATCATTCTTCGTCACGCTCGCAATCCGGTGCTGCTTCACCGTATCGATAATCACCTCCTCGCCGTTGGCTTTCCGTTTCTTCCAAGTGTACTGGTACACATCGTACCCCTGCACCTCGATATTCAGGAGAGCTTCATCACCCACGCACAAACGATGCGGGCAATCGACCTCCCGGATATAAAATGGCAACACGGACTCCGTATAACCATCTTTCGTCATGGTTTTCGTCAGTCCGACACCATACTCTTTCAAAAAAATCTGAGCCGAGTCGGAGGCAACGCACCCCCCAAACCCTTTGCTCACATGGACCACCGTATTGTCTTGTGGCACGAACCGCAAAGTATCCCCGCTACTGCTACTACCGCCTTTCACCGTCCAGGAGTACCGGGCACCGTTTTCCTTGGCAAATCCCAGCACCACTTCTTCTCCCCGCAGAATATCCACCACCTCCGGCAAATGTACCTGCACCTGGTTCACCGTCACCTTCACTTCCTGGGTTATCATACATTGCCCCTTCTTCGCTACCAGTTGGTAAACGGCATCTTCCGTCGGAGCCACCGTAATTTCCTGATAGGTCGGATTCGTCCGGATATTCACACCGTTCCAACGGAAAGTCTCTCCGTCATCCGCACCGCGGTTTGCCTTCAGTTTCACCTCTGTGCCCTTACAGATTGCCACATCCTCCGTCACGATTTCCACTTCCGGTCGTTCAATGATTTCCAGCGTAGCCGGATCCGTGGTCTTTGTCTGCTTCGTATCCAAGTCATGCACGACGCAATAATACTGCCCGGCATTGTCCATATCGTCCGTCGGGATATTCAATATGCTACTGGTCGCCCCCTGTATCGGAAAGGATTTCTCGCCCATCTGTCGATACCACTGGTAGGTGTACGTACCGACCGTTCCCACGTTACAGGAAAAGAATGCGTCCTCTCCCCGACAGATTTCGCTAAGCACCGGCGTAATACCGGAAACCGACAATTTATGTTGCGATTCCACAAAACCGTCCTGCGA
>CAMWQQ010000243.1 GCA_947176455.1 uncultured Odoribacter sp.
TAAGAATTTCGATAAGAAAAGAGTCAATATTTATTTCAATGAATTCGTCCAGCTAAAAGACGTGAATGAAAAATTCATTTTCTCTCCGCCTTTGAAAAAAAATCCGAGGGTCAGCCTGAGGGGAAAATACATCCAAATCAGCATCGGGGACACGTTGAAGCCCAATACGACTTATTCCATGGACTTTGCGGATGCCATTGTGGACAACAACGAAGGCAATCCGCTGGGCTTTTACCGGTATGTTTTTTCAACGGGCGACATCATTGATACGTTAGAAGTGGGAGGACAGGTGGTGAACGCCGAATCCGACGAACCTGTGCTCAACCTGTTGGTGGCTTTGTATGAAAACCATGCGGATTCGGTGCCTTTGTTGCAATTGCCCGACTACATTGCCCGCACGGACACTTCCGGACGTTTCCGGTTCACCAATCTGAAAGACGCCGTTTACCGGATTGCTGCCCTGGAGGATAACAACAAGGATAAGAAATATACCCCCGAGGCGGAAATGTTCGCTTTTCTGGACTCCACGATACATCCGATTGTCATGCCCATGACGAGAATCGATACTTTCCGGTTGATAGAGCGCATTGCCGACAACGATACGGTGTATCGGGACAGCATTGTCGCTCAGGAGTATATGGGCTTCGGACCGAGCAACCTGCGCCTCCGGATTTTTCAGGAGAAGCTGACCCAGTTGTATATGGTGGACGATGAACGTAAGGAAAGGGAACGACTGGACTTTATTTTCAGCATTCCGGGCAGGAATGATTTGCAGGTCAGGTTGTGGGATACCCTTGCCACGGAGCCGTTGCCGGAGAACTGGTATTTCAGCGAACATAGTGCGGGCAATGATACGATTTCCCTGTGGATAAACGATTCGACCGTTTACAAGAAAGATACGCTGAATGTGATTCTGACCTATTTGCGTTCGGACAGTACGGGGCAACATTCGTTGTATGCCGATACGACCCGTTACACCTTCAGGGAGAAGAAAAAAACGGAACTCCGGAATAAAAAGGAAGAGACTCCGAAAATCGAGTTCTTGGAGATTTTGTCGAACGTAAGCGGAGATTTGGATTTGGGGAAACGGATGTATCTGGAGTTTAAAAGACCGATAGACAAGAGCGGTTTGAAAAATATGCGTCTTTTGGAAAAAGTGGATACGCTGTATCAGCCGGTGCCGTTTGAATTGGAGGAAGACAGCCTGAAAGTCAGGAGGGTATATGTGGATGCGACATGGAAACAGGGTTCCGATTATAAGGTGGAAATCGATTCGGCTGTCGTCTATGACATTTACGGGCGATTCAATGACAAATGGGAAAAGAAATTCAAGGTCAAGACGGAAGAACAATATGGTAAGATTATGCTGACCTTGAAAGGGGTGACCGGCAAGACGATAGTCCAGATTTACAAGTCCGAAGGAGGGAAATCGGAGAACGGAAAGCGGAAATACAATGTTTTTCGTGAAAAAACGGTGAATCAGGACGGCGAGGTGACTTTTGATTTGTTGCCTGAGGGCAAATACAAGTTCCGGGCAATTCTCGATGCCAATGGCAATGGGGTTTGGGATACCGGGTTGTATCTGAAAAAGCAGCAGCCGGAGGAGATTGTTTACTTGCCGGTGGAAATCTCCGTCAAGCAGAATTTCGATTACGAGCAGGAATTTGATTTGAACAGTCCGGCGAAATAGAAAAACGGAAGACGATGAAAAGAGCATGGTTATTGTGTGTCATCCTGGGCTGGAGCTTGTCGCTCTTTTCCCAGTCGAAATACCCCCAGTTGGAGAAACTGGTGTATCGGGGGTATTACAACTGGGGTTTCATCTGGATACAAGCGGGCTGGGTGGAGTTTTCGCTCACTAGGTCGGACAAATATCCCGATGCGGACAAGTTGGTGGCTATGGGAGGAACCTTGCCCTCGTGGGACAGGTTCTTTACAATCCGGGATACTTTGGTGTCGCATTATGACGCCCGCACCTTCCTGCCCTATGAGTTTTCCCGAAAGGCGCACGAAGGCAGCTACCACAAGACCTTCGATTACCAGTTCAACTATTCCGATTCAACGGTTATGGGCGACGTTCACCGTTTCGGGAAATACCATCGACAGGATACGATTCGATTGCGCCCGGATACGTATGATATGCTTTCTGTTGCCTGGATGGCCCGGGAACTGGATTTCGACCGATATTCGAAGAATGACCAGATACCCGTCCGTATCTTGATTGACAGCAAGATTTACGATTTGTATATCCGTTATCTGGGGGTTGGCAAGACCAAGGTCTCTGGACGGAAATGGGAGTGTTACGTATTTTCGCCTTTGTTGCTGGAGGGTGATGTGTTCAAGGGAGGAGAAAACATGAAAGTCTGGGTGAGCAAGGACGAGTATCGATTGCCACTTATGGTGGAGGCGAAGATATTGGTGGGTTCGGTAAAGGCCATATTAGACCCTGCTGAGAGCAGATTGGTGGAACCTTAATGAAATAAATATGAATACAATGAAAAGATTACTGGCTTTTGGGGCTTTCATTCTTTCGGGAATATTGATGTTTTCAGCCTGCAAGGATATGGAGGGGGGGAAGTTGCAGGCGGTTTCCGGTGCGACGAACGAATTGCTGGTGGTGATGCCCAAGAACTTGTGGGATGGAGCCGTGGGGGATACGATTCGTCAGTTTTTTGGACAGGAAATGGCTGGGTTGCCACAGAAAGAACCGATTTTTGATTTGATTAGTCTTCCGGCAGCGAATTTTGAAAGAAATGCGAAGATACACCGGAGCATATTGATGGTTACCATTAAAAGCAGTGCGGACAGTGCGTTCTTGCAGTATTATGACAGCCCTTGGGCGCGTTCTCAGCAGATATTTAAAATCACGGCGCCGGACGTGGAGTCTTTTTACCGGATTTTTGATGCGAACAAGATGAATATGATGAGCATTTACCTGAAAGCGGAGCGCGACCGCCTGATAGAGGTATATAAGAAAACGGCGGACCCTAAACTTTTTCAGAAGTTCAAGGATAAATACGATATGCTGCTTTATTTTCCCGGTGGCTATGTGATGAACAAGGATACCGATAATTTTGTGTGGGTGTCTTCGGAGACTCGGCGCAATAGTCGGGGCGTCATCTTTTTCGAGGAGCCTTATACCGACCAGAGCCAGTTTGATTACCACGTGATTCTGGACCGTGTGAACGAGGAACTGAAAAAATACATTCCGGGTCCCCTGGATAGCACGTGGATGGCTTTGAACCTGGAGATTCCGATGACGGTGACGCAATATGAATACGATTGGAAGCATTATGCCATGCTGATTAGGGGATTGTGGATGGTGGAGAACGATTTCATGGCGGGGCCGTTTGTTTTGAATGTGGTGTTGGATCAGAAGAATAACCGGGTGGTCTATATGCTGGGTTATGTTTATGCTCCGGATGAGGAAAAACGCAACAAGTTGCGCCAGGTGGAAAGCATCGTTTTATCGATGAAACTGGATTATCC
>CAMWQQ010000244.1 GCA_947176455.1 uncultured Odoribacter sp.
GCACCACATAGTCTGGACGCGTTTCCTCGATGATAATAGGACGGGGCCATCCCAAGGACTGCCAACCACTCACAATCTTATCTGCACCGCTACCGGCTTTTTCGGCGCGTCCCAGTCGCATAAACATCTTTTGCAAAATCGGATTTCGGCAAATGCTGCATCCTCCCTTGAAATATTGCTGTTTGGAAACCAACATCATACCGGGATTTCTAAAAATAAGACAGTCATCGGTTCTTTCCACGACAATATTTCCCATTGCGTTTATGTCTTGGTGGATGATGCAGTTGATGAGTGCCTCCCTTATGGCGTCATGGGCAGGAGTCTCCTCTTGACGGATACCGTCTTTTAGCATGAACGGACGAGGCAACGATTGTATTAGGCGGTTATATACCCTGATATAGAACTGGTATAGGTTTGCTTCCCACAAACCGTCCGGATAAATGCGATTTGTCCACCGTACATCGGGATTGTCGGTGGCGATACGTTCCCGATAATCCACAAAATATTGAGGGATGCCTGAATTATTGGTAATACTGTCATATTTACCGAACATCAGCATACCTGCCAACGTAAATCCCTCTTTTCCTGTTTCATATTCCATCGCATACGCCCCTAACTTTTTCAAAAAATCCATATCGCTGATGCTGACCCAAGGATGAGAGGGTTGTAAGCTGGCAAGGGTTTGCCTGTATTGATGCAAGGATTCTATGTCTATATCCCTTTCAAAATTGAAACCCGCAAGGATACGTCCATCCTGAGAGTGCCGGTCGTGTTCGGCATCCGCAAACATGCGTCTTATCTCTGCATCCGAACAAAGATAATCCCCTTCATGATTTCTCCGGTAGGTATTTCCAAACGGGTTGGAAGTGATATGCACGGGACGGAGTTCATAACTCGCACGGGGGATGTAGCATATCAATATATACGAATCTTCGATTTCTTCTATTCTTACATCCGACTCGTGCGGAAGGCAAGCACTTATTTTTCCTCTGTTATGTGCACAATCCCAAAAATTCTTTTTGTAGCGAATAATGGTTTCCTTCGTAAGTCCGTCGAACAGGAGGCGGTTGTCTTTCTCCACTACGCCCAGAACAATCGTTCCGCCGTTTGTATTGGCAAAGGCCGAATAGCTTTCCCAAAAACTGCCGGGGAATCCTCCGCGTGCCGATTTGAATTCAACTTCCGAACTTTCGCTTTGACTTATGGTTGCTACGGTTTCCGCCAACACTGCTTTTATGTGGGTTCTTCCCTTTGTCATTTGCAAATAAATGGTTTTTGAATGTAAAGATAATGCTTTTTATTTATAAAATTGCCTTAAATAGCTGTATTATAGAATATAATTTCCACCTTTTATGAAGAATTGCTGTGCTTATAAACTTTATGAACTTTACAGACTTGATAACTTGACGAACTCATCTGCTTTGTGAAATATTTTGCTTATTTTTGCGTCTCATGTCTCCTGTCAGACGCAAGAGGAGAAGGATGTATTGTTCGGAGGGATTTGTGTTGGTGATTCGGGAAGGTTTCATTAAAAACAGAAAGAGAATGGCTTATAATTTGTTAAAAGGAAAAAAGGGAATTGTTTTCGGGGCGTTGAATGAGATGTCCATTGCCTGGAAAGTGGCTGAAAAATGTATAGAGGAGGGAGCGGAGATTGTGTTGACCAATACCCCCTTGTCCATTCGCATGGGTGGCATCCAGGAGTTTGCGGAAAAGAACAACATTCCTTTGATTCCTGCCGATGCTACGAGTGTAGAGGATTTGACCAATCTAATCAACGAAGCGATGAAACACTTTGGCGGAAAGTTGGATTTCATCCTGCATTCCATCGGTATGTCGTTGAACGTGAGGAAAAAGAAGTCCTACGATGACTTGGATTACGATTTCTTGCAGAAAACGCTGGATATTTCGGCGATTTCCTTTCACAAGGTGCTACAGACCGCCAAGAAACTGGATGCCATTAACGAATGGGGTTCCGTGGTGGCGTTGTCGTATGTGGCTGCACAGCGCACGATGTACGAGTACAACGATATGGCGGACGCCAAGGCGATGCTGGAATCCATTGCCCGCAGTTTCGGTTACATTTACGGACGGGAGAAGAAAATCCGCGTGAATACGATTTCCCAGTCGCCGACGATGACGACTGCCGGAAGCGGCATCAAGGGATTCGATTCCCTGGTGGACTTTGCCGACCGGATGTCTCCGTTGGGCAATGCTACGGCAGAGGAGTGCGCCAATTATTGCATCGCCCTGTTTTCCGATTTGACCCGCAAGGTCACGATGCAGAATTTGTACCACGACGGAGGATTCTCCAGTATGGGTATGAGTTTCCGGGCGATGCGCCAGTATAACAAGAGCTTTGAACTGGACGACAAATAGTCGGACGAAATACCTTTGAATCATAGCGTATGGCAAAAAAATCGGAATTTGCAACTGGAAAGAATGTGCGTGACTTACAGGCGGAGTACGGCAAGATGCCGCCTCAGGCGGTGGATTTGGAAGAAGCCGTATTGGGCGCCCTGATGCTCGAACGGGATGCTTTTTCCATTGCGAGTGAGTTTTTGGATTCTGATGTGTTTTACAAGGATGCGCATCAGCGCATTTTCCGTGCCATTCAGAAATTATCCGTCAACGACGACCCGGTGGATTTGCTGACCGTCACGGAGTCTTTGCGCCAGAGCGGTGAACTGGAGCAGGTGGGAGGTGCCTATTACCTGGCACAGCTGACTTCCCGGGTGGCTTCCGCCGCCCATATCGAATTCCATGCCCGCATCATTGTGCAGAAGTTTTTGCAGCGGAAGTTAATCGGGACTTGTACGGAATTGCAGGAAATGGCGTATGACGACACGATAGACGTTTCCGACCTGTTGGACAAGGCGCAGCGGACCATTCTGGACATTGCCGACGGAAAAATTAAAAAAGACACGGCGGAGATTGCTCCGATTATAGACGAAGCGCTCAAGAGCATTCACGAGGCGGCGGAAAAACCGGACGGCATCAGCGGAACGCCTTCGGGATTCCAGTCGCTGGATGCGGTGACTTCCGGTTGGCAGCCTTCCGACTTGATTATCATCGCTGCTCGTCCCGCCATGGGAAAGACGGCTTTCGTATTGTCCATGGCACGCAATATGGCGGTGGTGCACAAGCGGGGCGTTGCCATTTTCTCCTTGGAAATGTCCTCGGTGCAGTTGGTGACCCGTCTGATTGCCAGCGAAACGGAATTGAGTTCCTCGAAATTGAAGACGGGACGGCTGACGGAAGAGGAGTGGCAACAGTTGCACGGACGAATAAAGGCGTTGGTGGAGGCTCCGATTTTCGTGGACGACACGCCGGCGCTGTCCATTTTTGAATTGCGTGCCAAGTGCCGTCGCCTGAAGCAGAAAGGGATGGAGGTGCTGATTATCGACTATTTGCAGTTTATGACTGCGGGTACCGATATGCGGGGCAACCGGGAACAGGAAGTCAGTTTGATTTCCAGGCAGTTGAAA
>CAMWQQ010000245.1 GCA_947176455.1 uncultured Odoribacter sp.
AACAACTTTTGCCTCATACACGGGTTGGATGATGTCCCAATGAGCCGTACCATTTTCTGCAACATCTTTTATGGCAATGTCATGCACCAATTTCTCGCTCAAAGCCGGGTCATTGATATTTTCCTGTACATAAGCCAATTGCTTTTTCAGATAATCATTCGGCCCAAAAGACGCAAAATCCTTGGCAACATAAGTATTCATACCTCCCTGCAACGTACGGATATACTCCGGCATATCTATCAGTTCAGGCTCCTCCACCAAAACAGCTTTCAATGCGGAATAATAATTTTCAGAAGGCTTATAGAGGTTATCCTGCGCATAATACCGGTGATACGACGGATATAGAGGCAAAAAGGAATAAACCGAATAATGCAAGCGTTTCTTCTCCTTTGCAGTAAAAGCAGCGTCAAAAGCCATGGAATCCAAATAAGCCAACAGACGCGCTTCCCGTTCCCCCAATTGTTGAATAAACGTTTCCTCGTCAACCTTGAAATCAGGGAAATGCAAAGCATTCGCATTCAGGTATTCCACCTTCTTCGCCCCTGCTCCCGTAAACACAGGACCAGCCTGCTTATCTTCCAGATTCAATGCCATTTCCAGGCTTTTCCCCGGTTCAATAAACAATTTCAACCCCATACGTCCGATACGGAGCGAAGCATAGTCGGGCTTTACATTCTCCGCCAACACGACAACAGCCGAACCGACAGAATCCAACGCCGTTACATAAGTAGAATCCGAAGTCACCACGGCAACTTCCAGTCCGGGTTCAGCCCCCGAAATACGCACCCCGATTGTTGTCCGGGAAGTCTTTCCACAAGACATCAACACCAGTGCAATTCCTGTTAGAATAAAAATTTTTCTCATAAAAAATAAATTTAATTTGGAATACAATATTAACACACAACCGCTTTAAGCACATCAAAATAAGAAACTTTAACCTGAATTTAACCTCCGAAAAAAGCGGATGCCTCACGGAAAAGCAGACAATTCCTTATATTTACATCAAAATTTCAATAAACCACGTCATGAAACAATTGATCGCTTTCATCATTTGCCTGTTTGTTTTTTCAGGAATAGCCAAATCCGACAACAATCGACCGATTTCTGTAAACGAACTACCCAAAAAATCCCAAGATTTCATTCAACAGTTTTTTCCGGGGAACGCCATTGCTTATTCCAAAATGGAAAAGGAATTCCGGGATAAAAATTACGATGTTGTACTGGCAAACGGAGAAAAAATCGAATTTGACAAGAACGGAGAATGGAAAGAAGTCGATTGCAAATTCTCGGCAGTCCCCGATGCCATTGTTCCCAAGCAAATCAAAGATTATCTCGCGCAACAATTCCCACAAGCCAAAGTGCTGAAAATCGAACGGGAAACCAAAGGATATGAAGTAAAACTGGACAATCAACTGGAAATCAAATTCAACCCGCGCTTTCAGGTCATTGAAATCGACGACTGACCCGAACTGATTTTCGGACATTCATTTTTAACCATCAGAATCGGACGCAATGACGAACAAGCAGTGGCAAGCTATGGAATTGTGGAAACGTAATTTCCAAGACACCGAAACGTTCATCCAATTCTATTTTTCCCGGAAATACAGCGACAATCATGCCTTGGTTTATGAGGAAAACGGCAAGGCGCTGTCCGCCCTCTTAATGCTCCCCTACCCGATGAACTGGCAGGGCATTTCTTTGGAAACCGCTTATATTTCAGGTGCCTGTACATTGCAGGAAGCACGCAACCACGGATATATGACGCAATTGCTGAAAGAGGCGCTAGCGACAATGCACCAAAAGGGCGTTGCACTTTCAACACTGATTCCGGCAGAAAAATGGTTATTCGACTATTACGGGAAATTAGGCTACGTCACCGTCTTCGACTACTCCACGGAAAAATATCAAATGAATGATGCACCCGAACACCCGTTTGTCGTCCATTGTCCTCCCGCATACGACGCGAATTTTACTCAAAATCTATTCCCGTACTTTGACCAGAAAATGAGCGGCAGGACCTGTTGCATACAACATCCGGCAGAAGACTACCTGGCAATCGTCGAAGAAACCTACCTGTCCGGAGGCAGACTGGCAACCGCCCAAACTCCCGGTTCCGCTTCCTCTCAAGGCTGGGCATTGGCCGTTCCGGAACAGGGCATTGTTCGGATAAAAGAGTGCTTTTACGAATCCCAGCAAGTCCGGCAAGTCTTGTGCCAATATTTCTCCGCACTTTGGCAAAATGCCCCCGTCGAATACAGAACCTTGCCCCAAGGTAAAAATTCCCGGCATTACGGCATGGCACGAATCACAAACGCCGGCATCATGCTGCAACGAATAGCGCAAATACATCCGAACCTCTCCATATCCATCAGCCTGCACGATACGCACCTTCCCGCCAACGAAGGCATCTACCTTTTATCCCAAGGGGAATGCCACAAAAAAGAGTACCAGAAAATGCAAACAGATATCGAAACGGACGTCCCGACTTTGACCAAAGCCCTCCTGGGGTATCATCCCGAACAACTGCCCCGGAATTTGGCAGATCTTGCCGATAGGCAAACCCCTTTTATGAACCTGATGATGGACTGACTTCCTCGTCCAGCCGAAATAGATCTACAGGTATCTCTATATAAACAGCATCAACACCAATTGGGCAAATATCACCCGAATAAACATGGATATCGGATAAACCGTCGCATAAGCGACAGCCGGGTTATCTCCTTCCACGGTGGCATTCACATAATTCAATGCCATCGGGTTCGCCATGCTTCCGCATAACATCCCTGCCAAAGAAGCAAAATCAATTTTCATAAACTTCAAAGCGCACACGGCGACCAACATCACGGGCAAAAAGGTGATTGCCAAACCCAAAGCCACCCACAACGCTCCCTCGGGCCGAAAAACCGTTTCAAAGAAATGCCCGCCGGCATCCAGACCGAGACAAGCCAGATAAATGGATAACCCCAGCCCCCTTAGCATCAGGTTCGCACTCCGGGTGGTATAAGTAATCATGTGAAAACGCGGTCCGAATGCTCCCATCAATATGCCAACAATGATAGGTCCACCGGCTATACCCAGCTTCACTGGAAAACTCACCCCCGGAATGGAAAAAGGAATCGCTCCGAAAGCGAGACCCAGCACAATCCCGACAAATACGGCGACCAGATTAGGCTCTTTCAGACTCACCACCCGATTGCCCAACACTTCTTCCACATTCTTGATTGCCGTAGCCTCTCCGACCACCGTCAATTTGTCCCCCAACTGCAAGATCAGTTCCGGAGTAGCCAGCAACTGGACTCCCGCCCTGTGAATCCGGGTGATATTGATTCCATAAGCATTTCTTAACCGCAAGGTGCCCAGCTTCTTGCCGTTTATTTCAGAACGAGAAACAACAATCTGCTGCGAAATCAATTGATTGTCGATAGCATTCCAGTCAATATCCCGCTTGTTCCAATCCATATTCTCCTCCTCCCCGAACAA
>CAMWQQ010000246.1 GCA_947176455.1 uncultured Odoribacter sp.
CTTCCCCAAGTAACCTACGCCGAGGACATTCTGGAATGCACCGAAAAGAAAATGACCATCAAACGCCGTCTGGAAAGAGGCATCGAGGTAGTGGAATGCCCGCTACCCTGCGTGGTGACCGTCAACGGTTCCGCAGCACCCTGTCGTCCCCGGAACGCCCGTTTCGTCATGAAATACAAATACGCCCGTGCCGCACAGGAACTCCAGGACGCCAATGAAGATTACATGCAACTGCTGAACGAACGCCCCTACCTGAAAATCACCGAATGGAGCGTCAACGACATCACTTGCAATCCTCAGGATCTGGGGTTGAGCGGTTCTCCGACCAAAGTGAAAAACATCGAAAGCGTCGTGTTCCAGGCAAAAGAAGCCAAAGTGCTGGAGCCTACCGATGAAGCAATCGATGCGATGATGAAAGAACTGATTGTAAACCACACGATTGGGTAATCATTTACGATTTGCGGTTCAAGACCGATACCGGTCATGGAGCCAAAGGTCAAAATCAAAAATCAAATTATGAACAGTGTATTTGTATATTGCGAAATAGAAGAGGGAGTAGTTGCAGACGTAAGCCTTGAACTGCTGACCAAAGGACGTACCCTCGCCACCGAACTGGGTGTAAAACTGGAAGCCATCGTATTGGGTAGCAACCTGAATGGCGTAGAAAAACAAGTGTTCCCTTACGGAGTAGACGTACTGTGGGTAGGCGACGACAAGCGTCTGGCACCTTATACCACCCTGCCGCACACGTCCATTCTGGTGAATTTGTTCAAACAGGAGCAACCGCAAATTGCCTTCATGGGCGCATCCAGCATCGGCCGTGACTTGGGTCCCCGGGTATCCTCGGCACTGCACAGCGGTCTGACTGCCGACTGTACCAGCTTGGAAATCGGAGACTACGAAGACAAGAAAAACGAAAAAGTCTATCATAATCTGCTGTACCAAATCCGTCCGGCTTTCGGTGGAAACATTGTTGCCACCATCGTGAACCCGGATTGCCGTCCGCAAATGGCAACCGTCCGCGAAGGTGTGATGAAAAAAGAGATTTTCAATGCCAACCACAAGGGCGAAATCAAGACCATTGACGTGAACAAGTTCACTTCACCGGAAGATTTCGTCATCCACGTGATTGAACGTCAAATGGAAAAATCGAAAGTAAACCTGAAAGCGGCTCCGATTATCGTAGCCGGAGGTTACGGAGTAGGTTCCAAGGAAAACTTCCAACTGTTGCATGAACTGGCAAGCGTGTTGGGTGGCGAAGTTGGTGCTTCCCGTGCCGCTGTCGATGCCGGTTTCTGCGAACACGAACGCCAAATCGGACAAACGGGAACGACCGTGCGACCCAAATTGTATATCGCCTGCGGTATCTCCGGACAAATCCAGCATACGGCAGGTATGGAAGAATCCGCCATGGTGATTGCCATCAATACCGACAAAAATGCTCCGATCAACAAATTTGCCGATTATGTGATTACCGGAGACTTGAATGTCGTTATCCCCAAGATGATACAATATTATAAGAAAAACAGCAAGTAATAAAAATTTAAAATATGGCTAATTTTTATACAGACAACGAAGATATAAAATTCCATTTGGGCCACCCGCTCATGGAAAAAATCGTCACGCTGAAAGAACGGAACTACACGGAGGCTCAGCAGTATGACAACGCACCCCGCGACTTTGAGGATGCAATTGACAACTACGACAAAGTACTGGAAATCGTCGGAGAAATCTGTGGCGACGTCATTGCCGTCAATGCGGAATCCGTAGACGCTGAAGGTCCGCAGGTGATTGACGGACACGTGAAATACGCCACCGGCACGCAACAGAACATCGACGTTATCAACCAGGCAGGTTTGAACGGTATCTCCCTGCCCCGCAAGTACAACGGATTGAACTTCCCGATTACCCCGTTTATCATGGCAGCCGAGCTGGTTGCCCGTGCCGATGCCGGGTTGCAGAACATCTGGGGCTTGCAGGACTGTGCAGAAACCATTAACGAATTTGCCAGCGAAGAACAAAAAGCCAAGTATCTGCCTCGGGTTTCCGCCGGCGAGACTTGTGCCATGGACCTGACCGAACCGGATGCCGGTTCCGACTTGCAGGCGGTTCAGTTGAAAGCCACCTACAACGAAAAAGACGGACAGTGGTACCTGAACGGCGTGAAACGGTTCATCACCAACGGTGACGGTCACATTTCACTGGTACTGGCACGTTCCGAAGAAGGCACGAACGACGGACGTGGCTTGTCCATGTTCATCTATGACCGGAACAGCAACGCCGTAACGGTTCGCCGCATCGAAAACAAACTGGGTATCAAAGGTTCACCGACCTGCGAACTGGTGTTCAAGAACGCACCGGCAGAACTGGTGGGCGAACGCAAAATGGGTTTGATTAAATACGTCATGGCGCTGATGAACGCCGCCCGTCTGGGTATCGGCGGACAGTCCGTAGGTATTGCGGAAGCCGCTTACCGCGAGGGATTGAAATATGCCCAGGAGCGGAAGCAGTTCGGAAAAGCCATCATCGAATTCCCGGCTATCTACGAAATGCTGAGCAATATGGAAGCCAAATTGCACGGTATCCGCTCCGTATTGTATGAAACCGCCCGCTTTGTGGATGTCTACAAAACGTATTACCACATTTCCAAGGAAAGAGCCCTGGACAAGGACGAGCGCAACGAAATGAAAGAGTACCAGAAACTGGCAGACATTTACACGCCGTTGCAAAAGTTGTTCGCCAGCGAATACGCCAACGAGATTACCTACGACGCACTGCAAATCCATGGCGGTTCGGGCTTTATGAAGGATTACCCCATTCAGCGGTATGTCCGGGATGCCCGCATCACCAACATCTATGAAGGAACTTCGCAGTTGCAGGTTGTTGCCGCCATTCGTGGCGTAACCACCGGACAGTATGCGAAATACATCCGGGAGGTTTATGAGAAAAACACCATCAAGCCGGAACACGAGTACCTGCGGGAAACCTTGAAGTGCATGACCAGTCAGTTGGAATCCTGCACCGCCAAGGTTGCCGAAGCCGGAAATACGGAATACACCGACTTCCATGCCCGCCGGTTGGTTGAAATCGCCGGATACACCATCATCGGTTATCTGTTGCTGCAAGACGCACAACGGTGCGACAAATACGAAAAGTCCGCAGAAATCTTCATCAACTACGGAAAAGCGAAAGTTGCCGCCCATGCCGAATTCATCAACAGTTTCGACCCCGACAAACTGGGCATGTACAAAAAAAGCTGACGGCATAAACGAAACGGCGAATGAGCTACGTTTAACCGCTCATTTTAGAAAAACGTCCTTTACCAAGTAAAGGGCGTTTTTTCGTAAACAAACATCTAAATTTTCGTTAAACTCTTGACTCCGATTCCGGA
Organism: uncultured Odoribacter sp.; assembly: GCA_947176455.1. Taxonomy (GTDB): domain Bacteria; phylum Bacteroidota; class Bacteroidia; order Bacteroidales; family Marinifilaceae; genus Odoribacter. Next base: position 3,392 of record CAMWQQ010000246.1, read on the forward strand.
TTCACATCGAATTGATTATTTTTAACCGATGATTTCAGGTTGCCTCCCGACAATTTCTGAAACTCAATGTGCATTTAAACTCAATAC
>CAMWQQ010000247.1 GCA_947176455.1 uncultured Odoribacter sp.
ACCGGATGAACGTCCAGCGTCAGCCGGTAGATGCTGTCGCAACCGTGGACGGTCGTTAGCGGGTCGTCGTATGTTCCGCTCTCATATAACCGTTTGCCCCGGAACTCCACGGTGTCCCCGTCGCAGGCGTTCTTCGTCTCAGGGAAGAGGTAGTCCCGGTGGACGTGCAGGTCGAGCGTGACGATGCTGTCGCAGCCTGCGAGCGTCTTCAGGTGGCGGACGTACCTGCCACTTGCCGTCACGTCGGAGAGCTGGAAGCCGTTCCCGTCATACCGCTCCGAGGGGCAGACGCTGTCGTGAAGCGTGAGGCTGTACGAAGGTAGCATGGTCAATTTCAGGTGCAACACGGAGTCGCAACCGTAACGGGAGGGCAGGGTCAGCGAATGCTCTCCTCCCGTCTGCACGTCGGACAGCGAGAAGCCGTGTTTGCGGTAGTCGTTCCCCTGGCACACGGTGTCCAGGAGGGGTGTTTCGTGCACGGGACGCACGGTGAGGTGGAGCGTGCGGATGGAATCGCAACCCCAGGTGGCGGTCCCCAGCGTGTCGCTGACCACCGTGTCGGCATGGACGGCGGGCAAAGAGAAGCCGTAGCCGTTGTAAGGATTGCCGTGGCATACCTCATCGTCAAAATGAAGGTCGTAGACCGGATGCACGTTCAGCACCAGCCGGTAGATGCTGTCACAGCCGTGAACGGTATGCAGGGAGTCGTCGTACGTGCCACTCCTGTCATACCGCTTGCCCCGGAATTCCGTAAACTCTCCTGCACAGATGTCCCTGTTCTCAGGGAGGAGGTGTTTTGGTTGGACGGTCAGGTGCAGCGTGACGACGCTGTCGCACCCGTGGACGGTCTGCAAAGTCCGTGTTTCTGTAGAACTCTCAGTCACGGATGGCAGGTTCAAGCCGTGCCGGTAATAGCCGTCTCCCTGGCAAATGGTATCGTACACGGTCGTGTCATACGTCTGCCAGACCTTCAAGTGCAAAAAGACGGTGGAATCGCAACCCGCCTGCGAAAGTTGCGACGACGCATAGGTTGCGTCTTCCTGCACGTTGGACAGAAAGAAACCGTATTTCTGGTAGGCATCCCCCTGGCAAACCGTGTCGTAAATGACCGTTTCGGACGGACGGAGCACGGTCAGACTCAGGTTAACAATGCTGTCGCAACCCGTGACAGTGCTGATGCGCTGAAAGCGATAAATGCCCGACACCGTCCCGACATTGAAAATCGTATCACCCCACTCGTAAGGCAAAGCATTTGCGCAAATGGTGACAGAAGTATCCGTGGTGCTATTGCACCCCGTTGTATCCCGACCGGCAACGCAACGCACGGAATATGCGTTATTTGGGTCCGATGGAAGTGTATATATCGATCCGGTAGCAAAAAAATCAAAAACATAACTAGCATTTTTGTCAGATCTTCGTGTAACTGACCAATAGTGTCCGCCCTTATCTATGGAACTTGGAGGTGGATCCACGATTTCTATACGGGCTTCGACTGCCGGCATAAAAATAGTGTTGCCACTGGTCTTGTCCGTAAATCGCATACCATTGACTCCACTTTGTTGCGTCCATTCACGGGTCACCTTCAAATCTTCCAACAATGAATATATGTCTCCAATAGCGGGAATCCGCCAATCTGCCGGACACGGATTATTGGCAGCTTCCCAGCGGGCATCTTTAATGTTATAGCTCCAATCCTCCCAGGCAATCGTTCCTTTAGGAGGAAGTCCCTTTTTCCGGTTCCATTGATAGAGCTGTCCGAATGATTCGGGGGCGTCAGCAAAAGTATTGGGATTATCCACATTGCTTTCCGCCCAGCAGACACCATTGATAAACACTCCTCTTTCCTTGCAGGGCTTACCGCATAACGTATCCACCGTCAGGTACAGACAGAAAATGCTGTCGCAACCGCTTGCCGGGTCGGTGCGACGGATGCGATACTCCCCGGTGGTCGTCCCTTCCCGGAAAGTCGTATCGCGCCACGTATAGGGCAATGCCTCCTTGCAAATGTTTTCCGAGGCGGTCAAAACGATATCGCAAGCATCTTCATCGGCAACACAACGGACGGAATACCCCTCGGCATAAGCTCGTTGGCGGGGTGAGCTATAATTCCAGTACAATGTCCAATAGTCCGTACTTGACCAGTAATGTTCCTGATAAAGATCGATTGCAACACCATCTTCATGCCGGATATTGGCTTGCGGAAAGAAAATCATATTGCCGGTAGCGATGTCTGTATATCTTGTACCCCTAACTCTGTCCTGTCCCACATTTTCAACATAGGATACCTTCGTCCTATCCAGCAACGTTTTTATCTCCTCGACGGTGGGCATTCGCCACCCCGCGGGGCACGGGTCGTTGGCTGGCTCCCACGTATTTCCGGGTTCCAGGCTACTGTCCCAGCCGCTAACATCCCCCGTAACAGGCCACCCCTTCTTCCGATTCCATTGGTAGAGCATACCGTAAGGCTTGCCGGGATTGGCAAAAGTACCCGGTTCGTCCACGTTGTACTCCGCCCAACAGACGTCATTAATCAATACTCCGGGGCAAGATTTCTCACATTTATTCACGGTCAGATTCAGGTTGACAATGCTGTCGCACCCCGTGACGGTGCTGATGCGCTGAAAGCGATAAGTGCCCGATTCCGTTCCTTCCCAGAAAGTCGTGTCACGCCATTTGCAAGGCAGATCCTTGACACAAATGGTTGTGTCAATGTCTATGGGAATATCACTACACGTTGGCACGTCTTTATCGGCAACACAACGAACAGAGTATCCCAAGCGAGCTGAAAGGTTTGGTATGAATAGCATACAATCTTGGGTTAAGTATAAATATGTATCACTAGCCCAATAATCACCCTCCGATTGTGCACGCATATAATATCCCTCAGGGCTAATATATCCTACAATGGGAAAAAAAAGGCTTGTCTTCGTACTCATATATGTGAACTCCGTACCCTTGATGCCATTTCGTTGTGTAGATATACCGACAACTTTCTCAGAATTTAATGAGGTCTGCATTTCTTCCGTAGTGGGTACCCGCCACCCGGCAGGACACGGGTCATTTTCAGGCTCCCAGCGTATTCCGGGGACGGAGGTAGCATCCCAATCAACAACTTTAATAGTCCTAGGCCACCCCTTTTTACTATTCCACTTATAAAGCATACCATACGATTCCGGTGTAGCGGCAAAGGTTCCCGGTTTGTCTACATTGCTTCTTGCCCAGCATATTCCGTTAATCCACAGACCGGGACAAGGCATATTGCACTGGGTATCTACTGTCAAATACAAATAAACAATGCTATCACAACCGCTTGATTTACATGTGCGTCGAAAACAGAATTCACCGGTTTGCGTTCCTTCTCTGAAGATCGTATCTCGCCATCTGTAAGGCAAATCCTTTTCACAAATAACTTCGGAGGTACTTAAAACAATATCGCAGGCTGTTTCATCGGCAACACAACGAACGTTAAATCCTCG
>CAMWQQ010000248.1 GCA_947176455.1 uncultured Odoribacter sp.
CCGTGAAATCCGGAACACTAGCCGGTGTCTGCGACGTTTGGCCAGTTGACGCTGGAATTGCCGGTAATCCTGTTGCCAGTCGATGCTTTGGTGTCCCGCTGCTTGCTTCATCAAGGACTTTTCTTCTTGGAAAGAGGCGTACAGGCTCCGGTGGCGTTCGTCCTGAGCCAGCCATTCCTCCAGTTCCCTTCTTTCATCGGAGGAAAGTTCCTCTTGTATGGAGCGCGCGATGATTTCCGACAGGCGGAATATATTCTCTTCTTTTGTTCCCATAACCAATTTGTAATATTATAAAGACCCTTGAGAGAACAAAAAGAGGGGGATAAACAATGAAAAATAATTTAGAGAGGTAACCAAGTAGTCAGCAGTGCCAAGGGGACGATGTCTTTCAAACGATTGTATAACAATACTTTCCCCTGCTTTTTGTAGGACTTGACCGTCTCGATGCTAATGGATAGCGTATCGGCGATTTCCTGGTTGCTTTTGTTTTCCAGGGCTAACCGGTACACGTTGCGGCATTGCGGGGGCAAAGCGTCAATCGCGTTCATCAGGTGGGTATACACTTCCTCTTCCAATATCCGGTCCAGGTAGAAGGTTTCCTCCGTCATCGCTTGAATTTCCTGCAAATGGCGTTGTTTTACCTCTTCGTGGCGAAGGAATTTCAGACAGCGATTGCGGGTGCTTTGGTAAAGATAGGCTTTCAGTTTCTCCAAGGTGGCAAATTGTTTTTTGTGTTCCACGATGTGGAGAAATACCTCCCGTACCGCATCTTTGCAGTCCTCGATATCTGCCAGGTAGTTCTTGGCAAACACGACCAACGATACGTAATGGTGTTCAAACAGGTATTTTACCGCCACGTTGTCATAGCGCAGTATCTCCTCGATAGAAAGTGGCGGTGTTGCAGGCATCTTCTTACTTTTGGCAAATTTGAAAAGCAAATATAATAGCATTTTGCCAATATCTGCTTTAAAAAAATAAAAACCGGAGAAGGAAACGACAGGTTTTCTCTCCGGTTTTATGAATCGGTATTCCCGTCCGGATTACATCATGCCGGGCATGCCGCCACCCATGGCAGGAGCAGCCGGTTCGTCCTTTTTCTCTTCCACCAGGACGCATTCGGTCGTCAGGAACATGCCAGCGATAGAAGCGGCGTTTTCCAAAGCGACACGGGTTACTTTCTTCGGGTCGATGACTCCTGCCTTCTTGAGGTCTTCGTAAATGTCCTTGCGGGCATTGTAACCGAAATCTCCCTTGCCTTCGCGTACTTTGTTTACGACTACGGCACCTTCAACGCCTGCGTTGAAAGCAATCTGGCGCAACGGTTCTTCGATGGCACGCTTGATGATTTCGATACCGGTAGTTTCGTCTTCGGTTTCACCTTTCAGGTTTTCCAAAGCGGCTTGTGCGCGGATGTAAGCGACACCACCTCCCGGAACGATACCTTCTTCGCTGGCTGCACGGGTAGCGTGCAGAGCATCGTCGATACGGTCTTTCTTTTCTTTCATTTCCACTTCGGAAGCGGCACCTACGTAAAGAACGGCTACGCCACCAGACATTTTGGCAAGACGTTCTTTCAGTTTTTCCTTGTCGTAGTCGGAAGTAGAACTTTTAATTAATTCGTTAATCTCTTCAATTCTTTTTTCGATGTCTTGTTTCTGTCCAGCACCTTTCACGATGGTGGTGTTTTCCTTGTCGATGGTCACCTTTTCAGCACGACCTAACATATCAATAGTGGTATTTTCTAGTTTCATGCCTTGTTCCTCGGAAGAAATAAAAGTTCCACCCGTCAAAATGGCAATGTCTTTAAGCATTTCTTTCCGACGGTCGCCGAATCCCGGAGCTTTTACGGCAGCGATTTTCAAGGAGCCTCTCAAACGGTTTACCACTAGTGCTGTCAGCGCATCGCTTTCCACGTCTTCTGCGATAATCAACAGCGGACGTCCGGATTGTGCTACTTGTTCTAGTATGGGTATCAATTCCTTCATGGAAGAAATCTTCTTGTCGTACAGCAGGATATAGGGATTGTCAAATTCGCAGAGCATTTTTTCGCTGTCCGTCACAAAATACGGAGAAATGTATCCGCGGTCGAACTGCATACCGCCTACGGTCTTCACTTCCGTTTCCGTTCCTTTTGCCTCTTCTACGGTAATCACGCCCTCGATGCCCACTTTTTCCATGGCTTCGGCAATCAGGTTACCGATGGTTTCGTCACCATTGGCGGAAATCCTGCCTACCTGACGGATTTTCTCGAAGTTGTTGCCCACTTCTTCTTTCTGTCCTTCCAGGTGTTTTACGACAGCGGCAACCGCTTTGTCAATACCCCTTTTCAATTCCATGGGGTTGGCGCCAGCGGTGACGTTCTTCAAGCCGACGTTGATGATGGACTGTGCGAGAATCGTGGCGGTTGTCGTTCCGTCACCGGCATCGTCGCCCGTCTTGGAAGCCACTTCCTTCACCATTTGCGCACCGATGTTGGCATACGGGTCAGCCAGTTCGATTTCTTTGGCGACGCTTACCCCGTCCTTGGTGATGTGGGGTGCACCGAATTTCTTCTCAATCACTACGTTGCGTCCTTTCGGACCGAGGGTTACCTTCACTGCGTTAGCCAATTCGTCAACCCCTTTTTTCATCAGGTCGCGGGCTTCGATATTGAACTTGATTTCTTTTGCCATGATATTTGATTTGAAAGTCTTTAAAATCTTGTAAACTTGTTTGATTCGTCGGTCATTACAATACGACGAGGATGTCGTTTTGGTTCATGACCAGGTATTTCTTGTCGTCGATGTGAATCTCGGTGCCGGAATATTTGCCGAACAATACGGTGTCCCCAGCTTTGATTTCCATGGGTTCGTCCGCTTTGCCTTTTCCGGTGGCAATGACAGTCCCTTTCTGGGGTTTCTCCTGTGCCGTATCCGGAATGATGATACCGCCTTTGGTTACAGTTTCTGCTTCAACAGGCTCAACAATGACTTTGTTAAGTACGGTTCTCAGTGTCATAACGTTAAAATTTAAAGTTTATAATAGTTTTTATTTTCTTTCGGGTTACAAACGCTTATAGCCATTTGAACGATTGTAACGGTTGTTGGGTTACAACGTCTTTTGTCTATCATTTTTTGTGCCAGAATGGATAGACGGGGGCGACGTTTATACGAAAACGTTCACAAAATACTGAAAATTAACACAAAATGGTTAAATGGAAGGACTGACAGGAGGGAAATAAAAAATGTCAGTATGACTGACATACTGACATTCTGATAAAAGATAAAATTCTTTTTAAGAGTTAGCACCCTCTTCAGCATCCGTCGTTTCGCCGACACTCGGGAAAGATGGGATGGCTTGTTGCTGTACGGGTTGTGCGTTGATTTGTTCCTGGATGGCGGAACGGGTTCCGTTTTCACCTTTGGGCAGGAAGAATACGGCCAACACGCACAATATCATCATGGCACCGGCTAATGTCCAAG
>CAMWQQ010000249.1 GCA_947176455.1 uncultured Odoribacter sp.
ACGGGGGTCATTGTTCTCATTCACATACACCCGCAAAAAGGCAAAATCCCCTGTATGCCTAGGCCAGCTCCAATTATCGCTCAAACCGCCGAACTTGCTGACAGACATCGGAGGTGCCGCCACCATTCGTACATCCTTGAACAAACGATACACGGACATGATATACTGGTTATTAGCAAAAAGGCTCTGCACACGCATTTCCAAATGTTTTCCCTTTTTCACCTCCTCCGCCAGCTTCTTCCCGTTCTCATTCACTTTACGCACGTATTCTTCCCCCGACAGACCTTCCGTCCCCTCCGTCATCCGGTCGGTTACATCCTCCATACGCACCAATTGCTTCACCATTAATCCTCGGCAAAAACTCTCTTCTTCCCGCCGGCTCGCCCAGTAACCGTATTTCAGGAAATCATTCTCCGCAGAAGAAAAACGCTCGATATGGCTCATGATACAATGAAAATTGGTTATTAGCAATCCCTGTCCGGACACAAAACTGGCGGAACAGAAACTGGCCAAATTGTCCGGTCCTTCAGCAACCAGACCGAGCACAGCATCTTTCAAACAAGCCTGATTCACGCTGTAAATCTCCTCGGCAGAAAGCTTTAGTCCCTGCTTCCTCATCTCCGCAAACTTCTGGTTCTTCAACAATATCGGCAACCACATTCCCTCGTCGGCATGCACTCTACCCATTGTCATGACAGCAATTACCACACACAACCATACAGACTTCCACATATTTTTATCGTTTTAACATATCCAACATAAATTTCATCTCTCTCGAAGATTTAGCCCGGCGTTCCAATTTCTTTTCCAAACGCACGATTTCTCCGCAAACAACGGCGGCACGCAAATTTTCCAATGCTTTTTTGGATTCATCGGTCCCGCACAATTTCTTCAAAGCAACCACATAAGCAATCTGCCTGTTCCGGACATACAAGTCATCCGTAGCAACCTTTGAGGCAAACAGATAATCCGTCATGTCCGACAAATATTCACTCAACGAATAGGCGGAAGTCATCATCCGCGACAACAGGTTCGGCGACAACAACGTGCCTATCATTTCTCCCTGTCGTCCCATGATTAAATCACTCTTATTGCCAATCAAACCGAACAAAGCCTCATTCATCAGCCAGCTATCCGACGTTTCCAGTTGTTTCAAAATAAAGCGGAGCGTTTCTTTCTGCCGTTCCCTGTCCACGGGAATGTAACAACTTTCCCGCTGCCCGACCGTACCTGGCAGATAATACACGCCCCCCAGATAGGAAGCGCAATTGTTCATATACTTGTAGAACTGCTTTACCCCTGCCTCGTACATCTCTTTCATCCGGTCGTAACTATCCCCCTCATCCGCACACCATTCCGTCAGGTGTTCCGTGATATAACGCAAATTGGCAATCCCGCAGGTGGCAGATTTCAACAAATCATCCCCAAGCATGTCCGACTGTCCCGAAGGGTCGGGAACCACGGGTCCCATTGCCATATTGGCATACAAATAGACCGGGTCATCTCCTTTCTCCCGGAACATCCGGTCCAGCAACGGCAACTCCTCTTCGGGTGTATTGGCTTCATACAAGGGCGCATATCCCCAACGAATCGCAAAATAATCGAAAGGTCCCAGCAAAGGAGGTGTCATCTTTACTCCACGAGCCGCATCACCGGGTTGAGCGACATAATTATTACGGGCATAATCCATGATAGAAGCCGTCGTGCCGAACTTCCTCGTGAAAGAAGGAGAACGCAGGGAATCAACTGGATAAGCAAACGAAGCCCTCATGTTATGCTTCAGCCCCAACGTATGCCCGGTCTCGTGTGCCACGGCATAGCGAATCAACTCGCCCAGCGTCTCTTCATCCAACTCCTTCCCCCGTACCGCCGGGTCGGCGGCGGCCGTCTGGATAAAACGCCATTCCTGCAACAGGCGAACCACATTGTGATACCACAAAATATCCGCCTGGATAATCTCTCCCGAACGGGGATCTGTCCAGACAACTCCGGATGCGTTGGCATTTATCGTGGGAATATACCGGAAACAATTTACGGTCAAATCCTCGCTGTTAAAATCCTCCGACGGGAAATCCTTCACCTGCATCACATTCTTGAAACCGATAGCCTCGAAAGCCTTGTTCCAGTCCAATATGCCCAAACGAGCATACTTCTTCACCAAAGGCGGTGTCGCCGAATCAAAATAAAAGACAATCGGCTTCATCGGCTCCACAAGCTCCCCCGCCAGATACCTTTCCTTGTCTTCCGGCTTAGGCTCCACCCTCCACCGGGAAATATACCGGGGACGATACACCTTTTTTTCCGTGTCATAAACTGTTTTGGCTGAAGAGAAATACCCGATTCGTTCATCATCGTACCGGGGACGCATCCGCTCTTTCGGCAAGACCAGAAGCGTATAATTGATCGTCACCCGGAAAGGCTCCTTTCCCCCGGTATAAGCATACAAGGTAGTCACGTTTATCCTATCGTCGTGATTGGAAAATCGGACAATCCCCGAAGCTTTCGGTTCCAGTCTCCCTTGTTTGATTCCTCCCGGCAACGGGCTAACTTCGCTTATCTCGTCGCTGAAATACCGGGTCACGTCTATCACGGTCACCCCTCTTTCCTCTTCCCTGGCAACCACGTCAAACACGCGCACCACAGGTCTCATGTTGTTCCGGGCAATCAACCGGGCGGCAGGGTCATCCTCCCGCCACACGGACTGGGAAAGCAACGTCTCCATATTCAACGCATTCCCGTTCAACACGAAACGCACCACAATCGGGTCGCCCAGCGTCTGTCCCGCCGAGATGTTCTTTTGTGCGCTCAAATCCACCACCCTGGAACCCAAAAGCAAATCTCGACCCAAAAGCGAATCGGCAATTTCCAGATGATAGACATTCCCCTGCTTGACCATTTTCAACGGATTCTTCGCATCTGCCCGAATCACCCCCAACACCAACCCTAACAACAGTAATAATTTACACATACTTCCACAAAATTATAAAGCCTCTTCCTACCTCGTCAAAATCCCGATAGAGATTCCCCCGTTGACACGGGAGCCGAAAGTATCCGTGAACACCTTCCCGGCATATCCTTTCACGTAAGCGGTCATGGCCGTTTTCTTCAATTTCACCGGAAACGAGTACTGCAAATCAATCTTTGTTTCCAATGTCTTTGCCTTATAAAAATCCATATCCGGATTCATTACGTTCTCCGTGAACACATTCTCTTCCGCCAGACGCATATCGGTCTCCAAGGGCAGTGAACCGTTTACGGCAGCCGACAACCACAACTTCCCGCAAGATTTGTTTATCAAGCGTCCGGCACCGTTCAGTCCCATGCGCAAAGTAGAAACATCGCGTGTGGACTCGGGTAAAATATAACGCTCTTACCAGCGTCCGACCGCCCCTTTCAGTCCCATAAACAAATTGTAATACTTACGGGAAATGTCTCACCTGTAAAACGTATAAACGGCAC
>CAMWQQ010000250.1 GCA_947176455.1 uncultured Odoribacter sp.
AGTATTTTATTTTGACGGACTGAATTATGGCTTTGTATGATGAACATTTGCGGGAAAAGGTGAACAAATTACCGAATAATCCGGGGGTTTACCAGTATTTTGATGCTTCGGGGACCATTATATATATCGGTAAAGCTAAAAATCTAAAGAATAGAGTTTTATCCTATCTAAATAAAAGCAATCAATCAAATAAAACCCGGATTTTGGTGGAGAAAATAGCGGATTTTCGCTACATTGTGGTCAACAGTGAGCAGGATGCGCTTTTGTTGGAAAATAACCTGATCAAAAAATACAAGCCTCGCTACAATATTTTGTTGAAAGATGACAAGACTTATCCGTGGATTTGCATAAAAAAGGAACCTTTTCCCCGGGTATTTATGACCCGGCGCTACGTTCACGACGGCTCCGAATATTTCGGGCCTTACACTTCCGGCAAGTTCGCCCATTTCCTGATGCATTTGATAAAGTCACTTTTTAAACTGCGGAGCTGTCAATTGGCGTTGAACCGGAAAGCCGTGTACGACCACAAGTTCAGGGTTTGCCTGGAATACCACATCGGGAATTGTCTGGCTCCGTGCGTGGGGAAGATTCAGGAGGAGGAATACGACGAATTTATCGTCCAGGTGCGGAATATCTTGAAGGGAAATTTGTCCCAGGTTATGGAAGTGATGTCCCGCAAGATGAAATTGTACGCCGAGAATTTGCAGTTTGAAGAGGCTAACGGGATGAAAGAAGCCCTGGAAGCGGTGCGCAATTATCAGTCAAAATCCACGATTGTCAGGACCTCCATTAACGATACGGATGTGTTTTCCTGCATCGAGAATGAAAAATACGCTTACGTGAATTACCTTAGAATCGTACACGGAGCTGTCATTCAGGTGCATACGGTGGAATTGGAGAAGAAGATAGAGGAGGAAAAGGAGGCGTTGCTCTCTTTTGCGATTCTGGAAATCCGGCAGTTGGTGAACAGCCAGTCCAAGGAAATCATCGTTCCTTTTTATCCGGACGTCCAACTGGAAGGCGTGCAGTATGTTATTCCTCAAAAGGGCGACAAGAAGCAATTGCTTGAACTTTCCGAACGCAACGCGAATTATTTTAGAATAGACAGGGAGAGACAACGGACGCTGAAAAAGGAGGATTCTACGCTTAATATATTGAAAACCATTAAGATAGAATTAAAATTACCCACCTTGCCTCACCGAATGGAATGTTTTGACAACTCCAATATCCAGGGAACCAATCCGGTAGCTTCCTGTGTCGTGTTTATCGACGGGAAACCCGCCAAACGGGAATACCGGAAGTTTCACGTGAAAACGGTGGTCGGTGCCGACGATTTCGCCTCTATGGAGGAAATCATTTTCCGGCGGTATGGCAGGGTACTGGACGAGGGACTGGAGTTGCCCGACCTGATTGTGATAGACGGTGGAAAGGGGCAGTTGCATTCGGCGGTAAACAGTCTGAAGAAATTGGGCTTGTACGGGAAAGTTCCGATATTGGGCTTGGCAAAGCAAATGGAAGAAATTTATTTTCCGGAAGACAAGGACCCTTATTTGCTGGCGAAAAACTCGATTGCCTTGAAAACCTTGATGCACATCCGGGACGAGGCGCACCGTTTCGGCATCACTTTCCACCGGAGGTTACGGGAGAAATCCTTGATTAAGAGTGTTTTATCCGAAATAAAGGGTGTCGGCGAGACGACGGAAACAGCCTTGTTGCAGGCATTCAAGACGGTGGAAAATATGAAAACCAAGTCGGTGGAAGAGTTGTCGGCAGTGGTGGGTAGGAAAAGAGCGGAAATTGTTTATGCCTATTTGCAGAGTTTGTAAAGTTTATTAACTTTGGGCGTTTTTAACTTCATTCATAGAGTTAAAAAGTTAAAAGTAGATCTCAAAAGAAAAACTCCTCTGTGAAGAGGAGTTTTTCGTATCTAAATCGGGCGGGGTTATTTCAGCAGTTTTTGGTATTCATTTCTATCCGCCAATATTTCCACCGCTTTGGCGACTTCCTTGTCGTGCATCATCTTGTATTCGATGACTCCCTCCTGGTAGTAATACCGCTGGATGAACTGTTCTGCCAGGAAAGACATTATTTCTTCCTTGAACAAGTTCATATCCCGGTCGATAGAGTGGGCGAATTCCTTTTGCAGTTTTTCGATTTCCTCTTTTGAAGCGTCGAAATATTTCTCGGCTTTTGCCGTTTCAATCAGTTTTTCCAGCATTTGCTGAGAGCTGGTTTCATAGCTGAAATTCTTTTCTTTCAGGTATTGTTTGAACTGGTTGTAAATGTCGTCCGAAACCTTGAAATCCTTTATGGCGGGGATTTCCGGGTGGCGGAGCGCGTAGTTGTTCACGAAATCGAATGTAAGGTCTTGCAAAACAAGTTCTTGGGTGATTCTGGCATATTCTTCAGCCTCCACTTTCACGTCCGGAGAGATGCCACCTCCGTCATACACTTTCCTGCCGTTCTTGGTGGCGTATTCGGTAATCAGGGAGTCGGGCACCTTGCCCACGCTACCGTCCGGATTGCGGTGGGAATAATCCAGTGCCTGGATGCACCTTCCGCTGGGGATGTAGTATTTCGCCGTTGTGACCTTTAATTTGGTATTATAGGACAAATCGCGCACCGTCTGGACCAATCCCTTGCCGAAGGAGCGTTCGCCGACCAGAACGGCCCTATCGAGGTCCTGGAGCGCACCGGACACGATTTCCGATGCCGATGCCGAGCCCCGGTCAATCAATACCGCCAAGGGCATATCGGGCGCAATGGGATTTTTCTCGGCGTTGTATTCCTTGTCCCATTGTTTCACTTTTCCCCTGGTGCTCACCACTTTGGAGTTTTTGGGAACGAAGAAGTTCACGATTTCGACGGCCTGGTCCAACAGACCTCCCGAATTGCCACGAAGGTCCAGAATCAGGGATTTGGCGCCTTTGTTTTTCAGTTCGATAATGGCGGTCCGGACGTCGTTGGCGGATTTGTCCGTGAAACTGGTCAGATAAATGTAGCCCGTGCTGTCGTTGACCAGTCCGAAGAAAGGAACGCTCGGGATTTGTATTTTTTCGCGAATCGCCTTTTTCTCCAGGGGCTTGTCTTCGTATTCCCGTTGTACCTTTATCGTGATTTCCTTGCCCGGCTGTCCTTTCAGCATCGTGCTGACGTCTTCCGTGTCCTTGCCTTTGGTGGAATTGCCGTCGATAGAGAGGATGATGTCGCCCGGAAGCAGTCCCGCTTTCGTTGCCGGCGAGTTTTTGTAAGGTTCGCGGATAATGACGTGGTCGCCTTTCTTGCTGATGACGGAGCCGATGCCGGCATATTCCCCGGTGGTCATCAGTTTGACGTCTTCCATTTCCGATTCGGGATAATAGACCGTGTACGGGTCGAGGGATTTCAGCATCGACTTGATGCTGGTGGTCACCAGGTCTCCGGGATTGGTCTCGTC
>CAMWQQ010000251.1 GCA_947176455.1 uncultured Odoribacter sp.
ACACGGCATGGGCGTGCGTGGAACTGCTGATAAACGATAGCGGATTTTTCACCCGGATATACGAAATCAACCGTTCCGGTCGTTGGGCATGCTCATGGGTCGGCAAATACCCGCAGGGAAATTTCATCATCATGTGACGTAAAATCTCCCGGCGGTCTTATATCACAACAACATTCCGGCAGCAACCTCTTTTGCCACCTCTTCCGAACGCAAGTGTTTCAGGATGGTCAATCCGAACTTCACGGCAAAACCGGGACCTTTTCCCGTAATCACATTCCCGTCAACAACTACGCCGTCCGTTGAAACGTCAAAATCGGCAGAGAAGTATTTTTCAAAACCCGGATAACAGGTGACCCGCAACCGACGTGCAGGTTGCAACTGTCCCAACACCAGTGCCGGAGCCGCACAAATGGCGGCAACACAATGCCCTGCATCATAGTGCCGTTGCATCAGTTGCAACAAAGCCCGACTGTCGCCCAGGTTCTGCGCTCCCGGCATCCCTCCGGGAAAAATCAGGCATTCCGCCTCTTCCGCCGTCAGTTCCTCCAAAGCCAGGTCGGCAGTCACCGGTACACCGTGCGCCCCTGTCACTTGTCGCTGTCCGCCTACGGCAACCGTCTGGAGTTCCACCCCTCCCCGTCTCAAAACATCAACAACCGCAATGGCTTCCACCTCTTCAAAACCTTCTGCCAAAAAAAGAAAAGTCTTCTTCATATCTTTCATTTTTACAAAACGATAACTGTCACCAAATATACGAAAAAAATCGCTTGCCGTATCTCCCCGGAAATCACCTGAATTTTACTGCATCAGCGTATAGCGTATGCCTAACCCGAAATTGGTATTGGTGGTCGGGAAGGACAAAGAGGTGTAGGGAGTATTCACGTTCCGGTCGTAAAACAGCCGAAGATTCAGCCGATTATTAAAGGTATAATCCACTGAAACCTTGAGCGCCATCACCTTCTGACCAGCGGTCAACTGGTCAACGTATTCCGAAATCCTCCGGATAACGGCGTTGTTCTTACGAAGGCTATAATCCACCTGCACGTTGATGTCATTGTCCAATCGCTTGTTTTTCAGGAAAATCGGAATATTTCCGAACCGATATCCCAAGCCGACAACCATTTCATTGCTGGAAGTCTCGGAAAGCTGGGCATTCACCAGACTCAGGCTGACATCCCTGCGCCGATTGATGTCAAAACGAGTGGTTAGGTTGTTTGCCCAAACCATATCCATACTTATCAACGGATTGAACTGCTCGTTGATAGAAACCGTATTCACGTCAAACAGAGCCATAAAATTACTCTCCGCATCCCGGGCATCCTCCGCATACTTCAGATTGGAAGCAAACGAACCGACAGTGTATTTACAGGTGTACAAATGATTCAGGGAGAATGACTTGAACACCTTCTTCATGAAATCAATATCCATTAACCCCGAATACACGACTTTCCAATTGGGACGCATTGCCCAAACACGAGGCAACAAGTCCGTATGGTTGCCATTGGCATAAGTACGCATAAAAGCACCAATCAGCACATCCTGCGAAACAGGTCCGTAGCCGTCGTAAAAACCGGTAAGATTGCCCTTCTCGTCCCTCAAGGGAATACTTCCCTTATCCACCCCGTCACCGTACCGTTTCACCGCCAGTTCCCGGGCTATTGTCTTTCGGGTTTCCAAAAATTCCTGGTAAACACTCTGCGAAGAGGTCGTATTGTTGCCAATGGAATAGAAAGAGGACTTCAATGCCACCACCGACATACTGAAATTACCGGTTTGCACTTTGTTCACCGAGTTGAAATTCATTCCATCGGAAATAATATACTCACTGCTGTTTCTGGCACGACTCCAGTTTCCCGTAAGGTCGATGCGTAATTTCCGGATAGGCTCCAGGCTCGCCCGGATATAAACATTCCGGGAAGCATTCATCAGGAAAGGATTGTTCTGCAAAGAATCCGTGGTAATCCACCCCCTACGGGCCGCCGACATACCGAAATCCTCCTCCTGACCTCCGAAAAGGAATTTGAATCCGGGGGCGGAACGCCCGTTGTAACTTTGCTGTCCCAACCAGCGCGCTTCCGGCAAAAATCCCGGCAAGGTGGTTCCCTTCTCCTCGGAATACCCGACATTGACACTCTTTATCCCCGTCAATATGCCGACAAAGAAACGCACCACGGACTTCCCCATTCCAGAATTGGGAGTCTGGGTTCCCGTTACTGCCAGTTTTCCTTTTTCCAAGGTCTCCGAAGGATTAATACGTATCTTATTTTTGCCTATATTCTCATAATCCAGTTTCACATTCTTGCCCTCAGCGGAGGTCAAACGCGCCTTGATGTCCTCGGTCTTCAACCGGTGCCGGATAATCACCGATTCGTCTTTCTGCAAATGTCCCACTCCTTTTTCAAACCTCACGGTCTTGTTCCTCTGTTTGCGCTGGGGACGAGTCATTTCCCGCAAGAATTTCGATTTATTGTACAGCGTGGTCAGCGACAAAGAGGAATTCATCTGCAACGAACTCGCATTCCGGATGACATTTCCCAAATTGGTTGAATCTTTGGTCAAAGGAGCCGCCTGCCAATCATACCTTCCACTATAAGCCACCCGCATCGAAGTCCAGTCCAGGAACGGCAACTTGTTGATAGGCACCGTATAATCCACCGTGAAGTCGTGATTATAGTTGACCGGACGACCACCGTCCATAATATTGTTCCATACCGTATCTTTCCACTGCTGATACCTCTCCGGATTCCGCTGTTTGTCCACGATACCTTCCGGTTCATCAATCCTCGCCTGAGCACTGGCATTGAATTCCAATGCCAAGCCCTTGGTCAGGTTAAACTTGAAGGCGTAATTCCGGTTCCACATAAAATCCTTGTCGTAGGTGGGAGCAATCGCATAATCCGGATTATCCAGGTTGCGAGTCAGGATTTCCCTATAATTCCGGGTGATGTCCGAGGTCACGGACAACATCGAAGGCATATAGTAGAAATTGAAATCTTTGATTGCCTTCAAATATTTTGAATTCAAGGACTTTGAATTTTTAAACGGCTCCACGATAGACGGCATACCGTTGTAAATATAGCTCAGCAATCCCCGGTAATTCTTCTCCAAATCCCTTTCCATATTCACGTTTCGCGCATACGACTTGTTAAAGGAATAGGTCAGGGTCAGATTCGCCAATGAAAACAGATGCGACTTGCCATCCCTGCTCTCAAAACCGATGTTGGTAAAATTCAAACTCTTCCGCATCATATAATCCTCGGCATTATACCGAATAGAATCTTTCATCCGCTTGTCGGCGGCATTCTTCAAGGCGATATCCAAGGGAATATCCGTATCTGTCGGATCATATTCCGGCAACGTGGATTGACGGGAATAAGCGTAGTACATCGGTATCCGCA
>CAMWQQ010000252.1 GCA_947176455.1 uncultured Odoribacter sp.
ACGGGAGGGGTATTGACGTTTTTCATGAAATCTATTTCAATGGATTGCAATTCCCTGATTCCTGTGGAAAAAGTCTCGTTGGGCACTAATTCCAGAACGATTTTGTAATCGTCCGTTTCGTTCAGGGCGTTCACGTGAATGGTGAGCAGGATGCTGTCCTCCGCCAGTCCTTTGCGGAAGACTTGCACCGTGTCGAGACTGTATTGCACGCCGGCTTCCACGAATCGGGAGGTTTCGGGGTTCACCCTCACCCGGTAGTTGCGGTCGTTTTCGTCATCGATGATGCCGGACAGGCGCACCGGAATGCGCAGTGCGTAGTCTTCCGCTCCCACGCCTAAGAAATAGGCGTTAAAAGCGTAACTCTCCGGATATTTCTCCTTCCCGAATTCCCCTTTGAGGATATTCAGGGCGTTGTAGGTCGTGTCAACCTGCATGATGTCCTTTTCCTGGCAGGCGGACAACAAACAGAGGCTCAATATCAATAGGCTGATGTTTTTCATGATGTGTTCGTTTAATGGTTACTGCCTGTTCCGAAATCAATTTCGTATTGTGGTAACGGGAAAGTGTATGCATTGACTTCTACGGGAATGGTGGTACCCCGGTAGTTGCCGTTGTCGATACTGCTTTGGTTGGTGCGTTTGTAGTACCAGAACAATTGTCCTTCCCCTCGAAATTCGCAGATGTATTCGTGGGTAATTTCATCGGCGATTTCCGTGTCCGTTGCTCCGGAAGCCATTTCTGCCGTTTTCCGGTGTTGCTTGAACGTGTTCAGGATGTCCCGGGCATCGTCGTTTATCGACGGGTCGTTCAGGACGGATTCGCTGGCAATCAGGTACATTTCGCCAAGTTTCAGCATGGGCGCCAGCGGGTCTCCGTATTTCCCGTTGTCTTCGGCTTTGGATGAACGCTTGTATTTAATCAGATTGATTTTGCCTAACGAGTTGTTTTCATACCAAGCATCCAAGCGTAAATCTCCGGCACCGTAGCAGTTGGTGGACTGGATGAAATCATACCTCAAGCCTTCGTATCTGCTTAGGGAGATGTTGTGGATGCTTTCGGAATACAAACCGAACAACAATTCCGGCACAAACAGGTGGTCTACCTTGAGTTCATTGCCGTAGCGGTCGGTTTCGATGATTTCGTTTGCTTCGATGAAACGGAATTTCTCGCTGTTGATGACGGCAATGGCGTTGTCGTATGCTTTGCGGTAATCTCCCATGTAGAGGTATATCCGTGCCAGCAGTCCGCATACGGCATAGTAGTTCATGCGTTGATTGCGGTTGCGGTTCAGGTATTTGTCCCGGTAGGATTTGCCGGAAACGAGGGGGTCATTGCTTTCCAGCAATTCTCGGGCTTCCGTCAAGTCGTCCAGCAGGTAGTTCACCACTTCCTGGGTTTTGAAAGAGGTGCCTATGCTCAGACCGAAATCGGTCTTGTAGGGCACTTTCTGCGATTCCGGGTTAACAATCGGGGATTCGTTGAACATCCGGATCAAGTCGAAATACATATAGGCTCTCAAACCGAGGGCTTCGCCCAGCAGGACTTCCTTTCCTCCGGTTTCGAAAAGATGACGTTCTTCTTCCCGAAGGCGGTCAATCAGCAGGTTGCAGTTGACGATGGTGTTGTACATTTGGCTCCACACGGTCAGCAGATTTTTCTCGGCGGTCGTCGTGGTGTAATCGAAGTTCTTCCACTTTTCCCGTTCCGGTTCGTTATTACTGATAGCGTATTGCTGTCCCAGCGGTTCCGTCAGGGTGAGCGTCAGGTTGCCACCGTAAAGGTCGGCGGAAGCCATGTTGATGTAAACGCCCGTCAGCGAGGAATAGTAGCCGTTGGCGGTTTCGAACATTTCGTTTTCATCGACTTCCGATTTGGGCAGGACATCCAGCCAGTTGCCACAGGAGGCGAGCAGGAGGCTACCGAATAATGCAAGGATATGTATGTTTGTCTTCATCTGTTTCGATTTAAAAGTTTATTTGGGCAGAAAAATTAATGGTCCGGGCGAACGGATAGGTCAGGCCCCGTTCCTGTTTGATGGTGGAGACGTGGAACAGGTCGTTCATGGTTGCTGACAATTTCATCATGGAGATGAAATGTTGTTTCAGCTTTTCGGTAGGCAACGTATAGCTCAACCGCAAAGAGGTTAGGCTGAGCAGGTGTTCTTTCTGCACGAACCGGGAAGTGGACCGGGTGGGCGACGTGTCTTTGATGCTTTTGTAGCGGGCGATGTCTCCCGGGTTTTTCCAGCGTTCTGTCAAGGCACGGCGGTCGTTGTTCCTCATGTTGTTGACCCCTTCGATTTTTTCATGCAGGGTATAGTTGTACATGTCCGCACCGGTGGAGTAATGAAAGTTGGTACCCAGGTCCCATGCCCTGTATTTCAGGTTGAAACCGAAATAGCCTTCGAGTACGGCTTCTTTGCATCCCACAGGAATCTGGTCGTCCGGATTCCAGATGAACGTCCGCTCTCCGTTCTTGGTCAGGAACATCTCTTTTCCGGTTCCGGGGTCTATGCCCAAACTTCTGACAGCGTAAATGGTGTTCATGGATTCGCCTTCTTCAAACAGGAACACGTTCACATTCTCTTTCTCCGCTTTTTCTCCGACCATGTCGTTGTATTTTTTCAGGGATTCCGAGATGCGTTTGATTTTGTTGGTGTTGTGCGTGCCGTTCAGGTTCAGGCTCAGCATCCAGTCCTTGGTTCTCACCGGAGTAATGCTCAGACTGAATTCGACACCGCTGTTGGTCAGGTCTCCCATGTTGGTCTTGTAGGTGGCAAAACCAATGGAAGGAGCAATGGAGATGTCGGTCAGGTTTCCCTTGGTGAGGTTGTTGTAATAATTGAAATCCAGGTTAATACGTCCTTTCAGCAGGCTGAATTCGATGCCGATGTTGCGGTTGATGGTTTTCTGGCATTCCAAATCCGGATTACCGAGGGTGGACACGGAAGCTCCCGAGAATGAACCGTAAGTCGCATCCTGCCAGGTGTACAGACTCATCGCCTGATTCAACGTGAAATTCTGGTTGCCAATGGTTCCGATGCTCGCCCGAATCGCCAGGTTTTCCACCCCGCTCCGGTCTTCCATGAACTTCTCCCGGGAAATGTTCCAGCGGATACCGGTAGACCAGAACGGCATGGTCCGTTGGTTTCGTCCAAACAGGGAAGAACCGTCAAGGCGTCCCGTCAGGTCAATCAGGTAGCGGTTGTCGAAAGCGTAGTTGAGGTTGGAGAAAGCTCCTGCGCTACGGACGGTGTTCTCTGTTCCGGAGGGTCTGCCGTATTGTTTGAATTGCTCGGCGTATGCGAGATGCGCCAGGGCATCGTTCATGAATCCGGTAACGACATACGAGTCGCTCCGGGAGTCCTGCTGTTTTAATTCACCGCCCACAATTCC
>CAMWQQ010000253.1 GCA_947176455.1 uncultured Odoribacter sp.
CTGTTCAGGTTCTTGTAGATGGTGCTGAGGTTGTCTTTTATCAGGCGGATGTCCTGACTGATGAGGGCGTATTGGTCGTCTTTTCCCTCCAGTCTCAGCAGGATTTGTTTGAGCAGTTGTTCCGGATTTTCATTTTCCGGATTGATTTCTTCGGCTGACTGGACGGTATGGAGTCCGGTTTCCAGCCATTTCATGTCGACACCCCACAGGTCGCACATGGCTTTGATTTTCGTGTTGTCGGCTTTGGTGATTTTGCCGTTCAGGTAATTACCGATGGTGGTTGCTGAAATGCCCAACTTTCTGTTTAACGTATAACCTGTTTCTTTTCTGCTTTCCATTAGTGTTTTCAGGCGTTCTCGGATTTCCGGTGTCAGTTCCATAGGTAATTGTTTGAAATGTATTGAAAAAATCAATATTTTCTTTTAAATAATACAAAATTGTATTACCTTTACAGGTTATTTATATCAAATATAGTGAAAAATCCGTATGTTTTGCGGACTTTTTGGGTTGTTCGCCTCTGCTTTTGAAAGAGTGTTTGATTTATAGCAGATTGAAAAATAAAATTCTTTCGTTTTTTTTCTTGGTACGTGATTTTCCCCAATGAGGGTTTGGAAAAAATGTTAAAAATACGACGATTTTCCTTTGCGACGGATGGGGTTATTTCTATCAAAATTGTAAGATGATGAATGGGCTGTTTTTTGACGGGTTTTGTTGAAGGCGGAAGGGGTTAGGGGAGAATTATGTTTAACTTTTTTTTAACCGCCCGGCGTGTGCGAAAGCGTTGTAATCGATGCTTTAAATTCATAGTTTTGTGACGATTGAAAAAAGGATAGAATATAAATACAGATAGTTATGTCAGAAGAAAATTCAATTGAAAGAGTAAAGTGTTTGATTATCGGTTCGGGACCTGCGGGTTATACGGCTGCCATTTATGCGGCTCGTGCGAATCTGAAACCGGTTTTATACACGGGTCTGCAAATGGGCGGACAGTTGACCACGACGACGGAAGTGGAGAACTTTCCCGGTTATCCGGAAGGAGTGACCGGTCCGGTGATGATGGAGGATATGCGCAAGCAGGCAGAGCGTTTCGGCACGGACATCCGTTTCGGCATTGTGACGGACGTGGATTTTTCCGGTCGTCCGCACAAGGTGACGATAGACGAGTCCAAGCAAATAGAAGCTGATGCCGTGATTATCGCTACGGGTGCTTCCGCCAAGTATCTGGGACTGCCTTCCGAGGAGAAGTTCAGGGGGATGGGAGTGAGCGCCTGTGCTACCTGCGACGGATTCTTCTATCGCGGGAAGGATGTGGCGGTAGTGGGCGGTGGCGATACCGCTTGCGAGGAGGCCACTTATCTTGCCGGTTTGTGCCGTCAGGTTTACCTGATTGTGCGGAAACCTTTCCTGCGTGCTTCCAAGGCCATGCAGCAGCGGGTGTTCAATACGGCAAACATCGAGGTGCTGTTTGAGCACAATACCCTGGAGCTTTATGGCTCGGATATGGGTGTCGAGGGAGTGCGTCTGGTGTACCGCAAGGGAGAAGCGGACGAGGCTGTGAAAGACATCAAGATTGACGGTTTCTTTTTGGCGATAGGGCATCATCCGAATTCAGAGGTGTTCCGCAAGTTCATCCAGGTGGACGAGCAGGGATATATCATTACGGAGGGTGCGTCTACCCGGACGAATGTGCCGGGCGTGTTCGCCGCAGGAGATATTATGGACTCGGTTTATCGTCAGGGCATTTCCGCTGCCGGTATGGGCTGCCGTGCGGCGATTGATGCGGAGCGGTATATCGGGGAGTTGGAGAGCAAGTAAGTTTTTGGATGGGTTTGCGATCGGCAGGACGACCGGTCGCAAATCATCTTATTTAATCGTGACCATTGTGGCGCCGTATCCGTATTGTTTGAAAGAGGCGTCCTGATGTTGGTGGCGTTTGTATTTGGTTTGGAGTTCCCAGAGGATTCGCTGACGGAGTACGCCGTCTCCTTTGCCGTGAATAAAGATGATTTTCTTTCCTTTTCGCAGTTTGTATTCGTCCATGGTTTTCCGAAAAACATCCAGTTGATATTCCAGGATATCCTTGTTGTCCATTCCTGCCGTTGTTTCAAGCAATTCGTTGCTGTGCAGGTCGATTTCCACGATGTTGCCCGTTGCTTGTTTCTGGGGATGCCGAACCGGTTGCGTGTCGGCGGCTTGTTTTTCCTTGAGGGCTTCGCGGAGTTGCTTTCCGTCGATTTCTTCCGTTGCGGACAGTGTTTCCTGCTCCAGCGGACGTAGCAGAGCCACGGTGTCGAACCAGCGGACGCGTTTGTAAGATCCCGTTTTGCAAAGGTTGACGGGATTGATTTTTAGTTCGGTCTCGATGGCGTTCTTCAACCGGGTGACGCCTTTCTGGAAAAATATGGCTTGCAGGCTGACCGCTTTGATGTCGCTGTCGATTTCTTTGAGGGTGTACGAACCGATAGAGCTGGCGCTATCGGGATTGCAGTTGCCGGCAAGGATGCCCGTGTATTTGTCGTTTTGTCGGAAAGCGACGGAGTAAAGGCATATCCGGTCGGTGTCGTTGACGATGAACAGTTCGTATCGGGCATCCGTCAGGTTATTGAAGTTGTCCGGTACGATTGCCAGGTAGAGGGTGTCCGCGGATTCCGTGGATATGCTCTGCTGGTTAGGTCGCCTTTCCGTTTCCGCTTTGCTGGATGCTTCCGGCTGGGTGAAATCTGAGCGGATGACAACCAGGTCGTGGATGGAGGCGGGTATTTCAAAACCGTACTCCTCGACGAATACCTGAACCGTGTTCCGGTCTGTGATGCCGGTGACTTTTCCTTCTAGTTTTTCGGTCAGGAACCTGACCGTTTCGCCGATGCTGATGTTCATGATGCGTGCGTTGTTGTACCGATTATTGTTTATGGGCAAAGGTAGGCATTATTAATTAATTTGAGATATTTCTATCTGAAATCGTTAGAATATATTAAATTAGCAGAGCCAAAATACACAGGGGTATCTGTGTGTGTGGGCGGGAGAATAGATAGATATAATAAAACATTGATATTTATGACTTTACAGGAATTT
This sequence comes from uncultured Odoribacter sp., assembly GCA_947176455.1. Taxonomy (GTDB): domain Bacteria; phylum Bacteroidota; class Bacteroidia; order Bacteroidales; family Marinifilaceae; genus Odoribacter. Next base: position 3,073 of record CAMWQQ010000253.1, read on the forward strand.
CAACAATCTATCCGGGAGGGTATCCCGGCGGAATTGCCGGCTCCCAAGCCTTATGAGCCGGAGGTGAATCATGCTCCGAAACGGAAGGACATTTTGACGAAAGAAGAGAAAAAACTCGCCATCCGGAATGCGTTGCGTTATTTCGAACCTCGGCATCATGCTGTGCTGGCAAGGGAATTTGCGGAAGAGCTTGAGAAGTACGGACGTATTTACATGTATCGTTTCCGTCCGGACTATGAGATGTATGCCCGTAATATATACGATTATCCTCACAAAAGTTTGCAGGCGGCCGCCATTATGCTGATGATTAACAATA
>CAMWQQ010000254.1 GCA_947176455.1 uncultured Odoribacter sp.
GGGCGGTCAGCGGTTTGGCGATAGGCGTAATGGGCATCATGACCGCCGTCTTTGTGCCCGTCATCGAATGGCTTTTGGGGATTTTCTCCAATTAAGGTGTGGTATCATTGGGGATACAGAATCCGAAATATCTATTATTTAAACTTCTGTATTTCAATTTATTATTGAAGATTGTTTGGAAATTTGGCGCTAATTCATTTGGAAAAATGGCGGGATTTTGTTTGGAAATTTGGCGAAACAATCTTCTGATACTGTACCGGAGTTTTCTCATATGAAAAGCACTATAAAAAGAGAGTTCCCACGGGAACCCTCTTGCATCTTTTTTATAGTCCAGATATCGTGACCTGCCGATATGGGCACTTGTTAGATGTTACAAAGATAATGTATTATCACCTTGTTTATTACAGATTCAAGATATCTGTAACGTTTTTGTCTAAGGTGGCATTGTTTTCTTTTGTTTTATCTTCAAGGGCTTCTCGTTTCCATTTCTCTTCTTCCTGGATGCGGGCTTTGCGGTGTGCGTCCGTTTCTCCAAGCATATAAAGATAAAAGAATGCAATTAAAGGAGTAAAAAAGATTCCCATAAAGATAGGAATGCCGGCTCCTTGACCAAGACGTTTAGCGTAATCACATAGACCTGTTAAGAACAACAAGTAAACTATGAATATAAAAATCCAGATAAATATAATTAATTCTTCCATAATAATTCCTCCTATTATTTTTGTTTGTTATACAATTGAAAAAAGAAAATAGCCAATGATAACCACATGGCTGCAGTAACAATATTGTCTGCAATATTCCAGTAGGGGGTAATGTTATTAAGTTTTTCCCAAAGATTTTGTCCAGAAATCCGACTGATTAATCTGATAATTGTTGCTGGTAATGAGAAAAATAAAAAAACTGCAGATGTGCATATTGCTGCAAATAAACTGACTTTCTTCATAATATTAATTATTTTTGTTTTCGATACAATGAAATAAAAAATAGGGCAATGGAAAACCATCTTAATGTGTTGAGAGGATAAAAAACAAATGTATAATAATCCGAATCCGAGGAGGATTCATTGTTTGATAGCCAAACGAAAAGTAAAAGAAAGTTCAGGAAATATGTTAACATACATATTGCTGTAAATAAGGTGATTCCTTTCATAGAATAAACTTTTAAATTACACCACTTGTTTTTTCACACTCTCTAGTGTGTTCTTTTACATAAGCGATAAACTGAGAAACGTTCTCAGTTACGGCTCCGGTATTCGAGCGTCCTGAGGGAACATTCGGACGGAGTTTACCCGGAATTTCCAAGGGTCTGGAAGGGTTGAAGTAGTAGAACTCCTCGCAGATAAGCACGTACATCCCGTTTAAGTCCTTGGTTTTTTTGACGTGGTCTTTGTCCTGACTGCACGGGTGTAGCTTGAACGTGTTAGGCTGTTTCGGGTCGGGCACGCTGTTGGATGCGGGTTCATAGATGTTATCACCGTGATAAGCATCGTCTGCCTTATTTTTTAATACAGGGCGTTTTTGGGGATATTGTTCCCAATATTCCGGAAAGGTCAGTTTTTTAGTAACCCGTGCTAAGTAGACTAGGCGTTCTTCTCCCACGTCAGTGGGAAAATCTTTTAAACCTTTGGCCGTCCAGCCTGCAATCCAATCGCCGGGCTGGGCGGCTCGCCTTAATCCCGACTTGCACGTAGCCAAGGTCAGCACCCCGAAATACGGATTGGGTGCAAAACCGGTGGCACGCATCATTTTGTAGCTGTAAAGTTTGGTTTTAAGCATATCTATATCGCTTTGATTTAATATTCGTATGCACCGACATCAATGGAATTGCCGGAAATACGTTCATTCCCCGCTATGTCTGTCTTGATTTTATCCGAGGGGAAATACAGGGAAACGCCCGCATTGATGCACGAAGAGCCGGCTACTATCGACCAATCGGCGGTCTGCCAATCGGAAGCCTCTGACCCTCTGGTGGTGGAAGGACGTTTGAGTTTTACCCGGCTGTTGTCGGCATTGTCTACAACGATGCAGGAATATTGCGCAACATCTTCGCTTATTATTGGTGCATTATTCCAATACAGGCAATTATATAAACTAAGGCTAAAACTACAAGAACTCCTTGTAAAAACCACAGGATTATTCGCAATAGTACAATTATATAATGCAACTTTAGCATTGCAATCTACAAAAATGCAACGTTTATTATTGCTCATTACACAGTTATACATTTCCAAATTACCGTATTGCTGAACAGCTAAACCTGTATTATTGCCTCGAAAGATACAACTTGTTATAGTTAGTTGCTCATGGACCCATAAAGCATCGGTATTACTATTTTCTATGATACAATTGTTCAACTCGTTATTCTTGCCTCTGCAGCTAAACTGATTGCTTAATCGACAATTTTCTAAAATAACGTTACCTTCTATGTAAACAAATTGACTGTCAAATCCATTTATAATTGTTTCTATAGAAAACTCACTGCTTGAAAGACCTGCAACTTTCGTCCTTTCCGTCCTTGCTTCCGTTGTCGTTTCTGTTCCTTTAAAACCACCATATATTGCTACTCCATTTTTAAGTGTAACATATTCATCATAATTTCCGACCGATACCCATATCTGTTTTTTATCGGTAGCTTGCTCTAAAGCCGCTTTTATTGTCTTTTTGGCTTTGCTCCAGCTTTTCCCGTCATTGGCATCGTTCCCTGCTACGGAAACATAAATCACATTTGTCGGAGCCGTTATAGTGGAGGCGTCGCCTGTCGTGAACTTCACCACCTCGCTGTAAGCCGTTCCCCGTCCGTTAATGGCGTATGCAGCCACATAATAATCGGTCTCTTCCGCCAGATTGTTCAGAGTTGCAGAGAAAATATCCTCCGTTGTCTTTACAATCTGTTTTGTTGCCGTGGCTATGGTTATGTCTGGCGTTTCTGAATACAGAAATCCCCGCTCTGTTATTGAGGAGCTTCCCTGCTCGATAATCTCACATTCCACTTTAGCGGACTTAAAGGAAACTTCCCCTACCTTTAAAGCACCCAATTCTGCCAAACGGTTGTTGGGGTCAAAGCGCGTTAGCAGAATATCCACCGCCATAGAAGCGTCATTAACGCCCACGATGATGCTTTTCTTGTTCGTGTAATAATTATAACAACTCACCTCCACGGAATAGGTGTCCGGCAAGAGGTCTTCGAAATGAAAACTTCCGTCGCTACCTGTTGTTGCCGTCGTTCCTGTCGGCAATAACATTACAGAACAGCCCGATAGTGGCTGATTTGTTTCACTGTCACGGACTGTGCCGTGAATCGCCCCAGTTGTCGGTATATCCTTTTTCACACAACCGGCAAAACCGATTAACAATAAACAAAACAATAAATGTCTCATGATGC
>CAMWQQ010000255.1 GCA_947176455.1 uncultured Odoribacter sp.
GGGTGTAAATGACCTTTTCATGACACCAGTGGTTTACTTCCAGTACGGCATCATAGAGCGAAAGGTGTTTCACCCGGTCTTTCAGCTCCTCATAGAAGACTCTTCGGGATTCGTCAAGGTTTTCATTGTTTACCCGTACAGGTAGCACGAAGTGGCGAAATTCCCGTTCCGGAACAAGTTTGCCCCAGGGCATTTCTTTTCTTGCCTGCAAGGCGTATTGTACGTTCATGAGGTGATATGCTCCGGAATAGTCCGTGATGTCGCCGACGGGCATATATGCGTAGAGAAACGTCAGGGCTTCTCTCTCTTCCGGGGTCATCGGTTGGGAAAACAGGTCGAACAGATTGCCTTCGGGCAATTCGGCTTGTTTCTTTTCAAAATCGCGAGTAACCGCTTGCCATTCCGAAGGGTCGGAAAACAGATGTTTGTTCTGGCAGGAACAGGAGAGCAGCAGGATGGCTCCCAGCATTAATTTAAAAGAAAAATTCATGTTTGACGTTGTTGATTTACACCTGTCAAACTTAGTAAAAAAATGAGAATGCGCAACTATCCTGCAGGTGAATCTTTGTGTTTGTGGATATTTTATTTAATGTTGATGTTGTTGTAAAGGAAACGTTTGATTTTTTGAGTGGGTGTTTTTTCAAACGGTTCGTGTTGTACCAGGACCAATTGCAATCTGGAAAATTGGCTAACCCGGGAGTTGACGTATTCGAACAACTCTTTTTTCTGTTCCTCCAGGTAGTCGTTGATGGCCGCCTTGTAGTTTCCTGCCTGGTTTTTGAGTTTCCGATATTGTTTTTCCAGTTCCTCCATGTTGAAATGGACCATGGCGACCAGTTTGCCTTTGGATTCAACGACCAACGATTCGTTGACGAAGCGGAAGTTGTTGATGATGGATTCGATTTCTTCCGGATAAATGTTTTCTCCGGATGCGCCCAGAATCATGGTTTTAATTCTTCCCCGGATGGACAACCGTCCTTTCTTGTCGAACGAACCCAGGTCTCCGGTCTTGAACCAACCGTCCCGGCTGAGGACTTCCCGGGTCAGTTCCGGTTTCTTATAGTATCCTTTCATGACGTTCGGACCTTTAATCCAGATTTCGCCCTGTCCGGTTTCATCCGGTTCGTTGATTTTGATTTCCACCCCTTCCATGACGGGTCCGACGCCCTGCAGGAAGGTTTGGCTCGGAGAGGAGCCTGCCACCATGGGGGCTGTTTCCGTCAGTCCGTAGCCGACGGCATAGGGGAATCTGGCTTCCCGCAAGAAATTTTCGACAACGGGGTCGAGCTTGGAACCGCCGATGCCGAAGAAGATGATTTTTCCGCCGAAAGTCTGCATCAGCATCTTGCCAGCCAACCGGTTGAACAGTTTCCGGGTCGGTGCAAAATGATACAGCGCTTTCTTGAAAGCCGATGAGGTGAATTTCGGCAATATCTGGGTCTTGTAGATTTTTTCGATAATCAGGGGGACGGACAGCATGACCGTCGGTCGGATTTTTTGCATGGCGGGTACCAGCAACTTGGGCGTGGGCACCCGGTCTAGGTAGTAGATTTGGGAGCCGAACATCAGCGGAAGTAGAAATCCGACCGTATTTTCATAGGTATGTGCCAACGGCAGGATGCTCAGAAAACGGTCCTCGGTACCGATCTGCTGGATGGTGGCGCATTGCCGGGCATCCCACACCAGATTCCGGTGAGTCAGTTCAACTCCTTTGGAGAATCCGGTTGTTCCCGAGGTGTAAATAATGGATGCGGTGTCTTCCTCTTCGACCTGAATCTCAGGCAGTGGAGCCGTATTGTGGAGGTCGATGTCGTTTTCCAGTTTTTCGATGTCTTCTACCGGGCAGTTTTCCGGAATCCGGGCGAAATTGTTCATCAGGATTTTTTGTTCCAGAAAATCGGTCCGGATATCGACAATCCATTTGTAAAGCAGTTTGGAGACAAAAATCATCTTTGCCTCGGAGTGCTCCAATATGTTTTGTATTTCGGGGGTACTGAATCCGGGCAAGACCGGTACGGCAATCGCTCCAATCTGTGCGATTGCAAACTGGGTGATTCCCCAATTGGGCATATTGGCACTGAAAATCGCTACTTTGTCTCCTTTCCGGATGCCGGAAGCAAGGAGGTAGTTGGATATCGAGATGACTTCGTTATAGAGGTCCTGGTAGGTTCTTTTTCCGCTCTGAACAAAATTCAGCGATAAGTTGTTCTTAAATTGGGAGCAACTGTTGTGCAGCAACTCCGGTAAAGTCAATTTCTTTAAGAGCATTCTAATTTGTCATTGCAATTCACCTGCAAAGATAGGGTTTCCTCTTTCAATGAAAGCAAGAAATAGGTTAAATAACCTCAAAGTTATTAAAAGGAGAGGGGGAGAAAATAGACCGTGCGCCTTTGCGGGGCGCACGGTACAAGGTTTTTATTTTACCGGTACATTTTTCAGGGTTGCTTTCAAGTAGTCCCAGAATTTGCCGACGGACGCGATGTTTACTCTTTCGTCCGGGGAGTGGGGTGAGCAAATGGTCGGACCGAATGAAATCATGTCCCAGTTCGGGTATTTGGAACCCAGGATACCGCATTCCAGACCGGCATGGATGGCCATGATTGCCGGTTTCTTGCCGTACAATTGTTCGTAAAGTTCTTGCATTTCCTTCAATATGGCGGAATCCGGATTGGGTTTCCAGCCCGGGTAGCCTCCTTCAAAGGTGATTTCATCGGCGGCAGCCAGTTCAAATACCGCTCTGAGGGTTTGTGCCAGTGCCTCTTTCGCTGTTTCCACGGAGGAGCGCAACAGGGTTTTGATGACGATTTTTCCCTCTTCTGACTGAACAATGGCGAGGTTGTTGGAGGTTTCCACCGTGTCCGGCATGGAATCAATCATGCGAACGGCTCCGTTCGGACAAGCCAGGATGGAATTGGTCAGGCGGGACTGGGTGCAGGCGTCGATGACGAATGCCGGTAACGCCGTTTCCTCTGCCATTACCTGTAAATCCGGTTCTTTGGCAATCAGTTCTGCACGATATACGCTTTCCGCTTCTTTTACCGCAGCTTGCAAGCGACTGGCATTTCCGGCAGGAAGCACAACCACGGCAAATGATTCGCGGGGGATGGCGTTTCTTAAACTACCTCCGCTGACAGTGGATAACCTCAATTGCAGGTCTTGCGCATAGGTTTTCAGGAAGCGGAAAAGCAGTTTATTGGAATTGCCTCGACCGAGGTTGATGTCCATACCTGAGTGTCCACCTTTCAGTCCTTTGACAGCCAGACGGAATGCCTTTACTCCGTCGGGAAGTTTTTCCTCCTTGTATTTGAATGCGGCGCTGGCATCGATACCTCCGGCGCAACCGACGTACAGTTCGCCTTCCGTTTCAGA
>CAMWQQ010000256.1 GCA_947176455.1 uncultured Odoribacter sp.
GGCAGTGGTTTGAGGTGCAGATTCGTTCGGAGCGAATGGATGAGGTGGCGGAGAAAGGACTGGCGGCTCATTGGAAATATAAGAATGAGGGCGAAAGTTCTGAACTGGACAAGTGGCTGGCGGGCATCAAGGAAATTTTGAACCAACCGGAAGCTACGGCATTGGAATTTCTGGATGAATTCAAGCTAAATTTGTTTGTGAAGGAAATCCGGGTCTTCACGCCGAAAGGGTATATGAGAACTTTGCCCAAGGGAGCGACGGCATTGGATTTTGCCTATGACATACATACCGAAATCGGAAATACTTGTATCGGAGCTAAAGTGAATCATAAGCTGGTGCCCATGAGCCACAAGCTGTGTAGCGGTGACCAGGTGGAAATACTGACCAGCGACAAACAGAAGCCCCAGAAGGAGTGGTTGGATTTCGTGGTGACGGCGAAAGCTCGAACCCACATCAATGCGACTTTCAAGAAACGCCGAAAAGAGTTGTTGAGGAACGGAATTGGCGTGTACGAGGCATTGGTGAAGAAGCTCGGTTTACCGCCTACGTCGGAGACTCTGAACAAGGTGTTGAATCATTATATGTTGCCCAACCGGGAGGATCTGTACGTTGAAATCGGAAAGCAGAACATTACGGAGGAGGATTTGGAGAAAGCGTTGCAGAAGCGGGCGGAAAATCGTTTTGTCAAGTATTGGAAACTCCAGTTCTTGTGGAGCGGGAAAGACGGTGATGACAAGAGGAAATCCGGCACGGACCTGCCGATTGACCCGGAATCTGATTTTGCCATAGCCCCGTGTTGCAATCCCATTCCGGGAGATGACGTGGTGGGGTTGAATATTGCCGGAACGAGGGTCACTATCCATAAGCGTTCCTGTCCGGAAGCCATTCGGCTGATGGCGAGTTTCGGCGACAAGATTGTGCCGGTGAAGTGGGTGAGCCACAAGCTGATGTCTTTTTTGGCTGTGATTAAGATCACCGGCATTGATACGCCGGGCATCGTGAGCGAGATTACCACTTTGGTGACCAAGGAAGAAAAGGTGAATATGCGGATGATTCATTTTGATACCCAGGACGGGATTTTTGAAGGCGTGATTCATCTGTATGTGCACAATACGGAGGATGTGAGCAATGTCGTTTCCCGGATATCTCAAGTGAAAGGAGTGGAAAGCGTGGCGAGAGTGGAGGCGGAAAGTTAAAGCCGTCACGATTTGAAACAGGGAATTAAGGAATGCGGTCATGGAGAAGATAAAGAATACGGTAAAAGAGATTTTTACGGCCTATCTGCAAAAGAAAGGGCATCGGAAAACACCTGAACGGTATGCCATCCTGGATGAGATTTATTCACATTCGGGGCATTTTGATATCGAGTCGCTCTATGTTTTCATGAAGAACAAGAATTACCGGGTGAGTCGGGCGACGCTTTACAATACCATAGAACTTCTGTTGGATTGCCGGCTGGTCATCAAGCATCAATTCGGGAACAACATCGCCCAGTATGAGAAGGCTTTCAACAATCAGCACCACGAGCATCTGATTTGTCAAAAATGCGGAAAGGTGGAGGAGTTTTCCGATTCCCAGATAGACGAGGTGGTGGAGCGCATCGAGGGGAAGTACCAGTTTTCGGTACATCATCATTTGTTGTATATTTACGGATTGTGCAAGGCTTGCCGTGCCGGGGAATAATGGGGCGATTGGCTTGCAGATAATGTTCGTTGTTTTTTTCTGTGAAAAGAAAAAATTGTCTAATTTTGTGCGTTTGTGAAATCAAAAATAAAAGATTCAGATGAAAGTGGATGTATTACTTGGATTGCAATGGGGCGATGAGGGGAAAGGCAAGGTCGTGGATGTGCTTACACCGAAATACGATGCAATAACCCGTTTCCAGGGAGGTCCGAATGCAGGGCATACCTTGGAGTTCGAGGGGCAGAAATACGTGCTTCGTTCTATCCCTTCCGGCATTTTTCAAGGAGGGAAGACGAATATTATCGGCAACGGCGTGGTGTTGGATCCCATTTTGTTTCGGCAGGAAGCGGAGGCGCTGGCGGCGAGCGGACATGATCTGACCGGACAGTTGTGCATTTCCAAGAAAGCGCATCTGATTATGCCGACTCATCGCATCCTGGATGCCGCCTACGAGGCGGCCAAGGGAGAGGCGAAAATCGGTACCACCGGCAAGGGTATCGGTCCGACCTACACGGATAAGGTGGGGCGCAACGGATTGCGGGTGGGAGATATCCTGCATAACTTTGACGAGAAGTATGCTTTAGCGAAGAAGAAGCATGAGACGATCCTGAAGGGATTGAATTATACATACGACATTGCGGCGTTGGAGAAGGAGTGGTTTGAGGCGTTGGAATATCTGAAACGCTTCCGTCTGATTGACAGCGAGCATGTAATCAACCGTTTGCTGAAAGAAGGAAAATCGGTATTGGCAGAAGGTGCGCAAGGCACGATGCTGGATGTGGATTTCGGTTCTTATCCGTTTGTGACCTCTTCCAATACGGTATGTGCTGGAGCTTGCACGGGCTTGGGAGTCGCCCCCCGGAACATCGGCGAGGTGTATGGCATATTCAAGGCTTATTGCACCCGGGTGGGGTCGGGGCCTTTTCCGACGGAATTGTTTGACGAGACCGGCGAAAAGCTTTGCGAACTGGGACATGAGTTCGGCGCGGTGACCGGCAGGAAACGTCGTTGCGGCTGGATTGACCTGGTGGCGTTGCGCTATGCCGTGATGATTAACGGAGTGAGCCAGTTGATTATGATGAAAAGCGACGTGCTGGACGGTTTCGATACCATCAAGGCGTGCGTGGCTTATCGGGTGAACGGCGAGGAAACCGAGGAGTTCCCGTTTGACATTTGCGAGTCGGTGGAACCGGTGTATGTCGAGTTCCCGGGCTGGAAGACGGACATGACCAAGATGACTTCGGAAGATGAATTTCCGGAGGAGTTCAATGCTTATGTAAGTTTTCTGGAAGAGGAACTGGGGGTTCCGGTAAAAATCGTTTCGGTAGGTCCGGACCGGGAGCAGACGATTGTCCGCTATGAGGACTGAGCAAGGAGTTTGAATGTATTCGGCAGGAAGTCGACACGGGTATGCGATAAATGTATTAAATTTGTATGTCCGAAATTAATTCGCTGAGCCTATGTTATTGCATATTTTTAATTTGCCCTTGACGAATCCGGTGCTGATATTTTCCATTATTCTCTTTATTATTTTGCTGGCTCCTGTCGTATTGCACCGTTTGAGGATTCCGGATTTGATCGGCTTGATTCTTGCGGGGGCGGTTATCGGTCCCAACGGTTTCGGGATTATGTCCCGGGACAGCAGTATGGAATTGTTCGGGACGGTCGGGTTACTGT
>CAMWQQ010000257.1 GCA_947176455.1 uncultured Odoribacter sp.
ATTCCCGGATGCGTCCCACCTCTTTCATCAGATTGGGTGCGGTGTGCGCATCGAAAATGTAAATCTCATTGTTTGCTTTATTGGTTTTGCGAATAAAGCGTTCTTCGGTCAGTTCCGAGATTAGTTTTTCTTTTTCAATAGGATAGATGACTGGTTGCATGCTTACCGTTTTTTCTTCTGTAATGATCGGACGCTTCGTCAATAAGTTTTGCAGTCCCCTTGATTTCGTAGGGCAAATATAGCATTTTATCCGGAAAATACAGTGTTGTGGCGGAAAAATGCAAGTAATTTGGGGGAGGATAAAAGGGATGTGAATACTTTTTCGTAACTTTACCTATTGAAATGAGTCGTTTTTTTATGAGAAATAAAATGAATATCAGATATAAGCGAAGTTGGTTGGGGGTGTTTCTGGTTTTGTTATGCTGGGGATGCCACAAGACTGGGCCGATTATTTCCGATCGGACGATACTGGTTTATCTTGCCGCGGACAACAATCTGGAGAGTTATGCCCGGAAGAATGTCACCGATATGCTCAAGGGTATGGATGAGTCCGCCGGAAGGGTGGTCGTTTATATGGATTCCCGCAAGGATGCTCCTGTTTTGATGACCATGGAGAAGCGGGGAGGTGAGTGGAGATTGGATACGCTGGAAAGGTACGGGGAAGAGAATGCGGCTTCACCGGATGTGTTGAGGCGGGTGGTATACAGAGGCCGGGAACTTTATCCGGCTTCTTCTTACGGTTTGATATTGGGATCCCATGGCACCGGCTGGATTCCGAGCAGTGTCCGCTTCCCCGGACAGCGAATGGCGCGACTGAAAGCGGCTGATGCTCCCTTGACCCGTTTGTTCGGGGAGGATGCGAACCGGGGAGAATGGACTGACGCTGAAACCGGTATGGAGGTTGACGATTTGGTGAGGGCAATCCCCGAAGGCTTTCATTTTATCCTGTTCGACGCCTGCTTGATGGCGAACGTGGAGATTGCGTATGCCTTGCGGAACAAAACGGAATATATCATCGCTTCTCCTGCGGAAATATTGGTGGACGGCTTTCCCTATCAGAAAATTATGCCTTTGCTGTGGGGAAAGGAATCGGAGTTGAAAAAGGCGTGCCGGGAATTCAGGGATTACTATGAATATCATTCGAATGGCGGTGCTTGGTGTTCGGGAACCATTTCGCTGATACGGACCGAATTTCTGGATGAGCTTGCCTGGCAGGTGAAAACGGTCTTGGACGGGAAAGCGGAGACGGTGGCAGGCATGATGCCGTCGGATGTCTGGCGTTATCCTTTGATAGATTATAATCAGGATGTATTTTTTGACCTGGGGGCGTTTGTTCGGGAGTTGGCTTCCGAAAGCGAGTACAAACGGTTTGAAGCGGTGCTTGAGCAGGCGGTGTATCGGCTTGCCACGACCCGGTTCAATGGTGCGGACTTTCCGACGGATCGATTTAGCGGTTTGAGCGTGTATATTCCGTTGAGCAGGTGGAGTTCCGCCAACGAGCAGTATCGTCAGTTGGAATGGTACGAGTATGTATATGGCAAGTAATGGGATGAATCGTCAGATTTTGCGGCTTGCCGTACCTTCCATAGTATCCAATATCACTGTTCCTTTGTTGGGGTTGGTGGATGTTTCGATTGTCGGACATTTGGGAGAGACCGCGTATATCGGTGCCATTGCGGTGGGCGGTTTGTTGTTCAGTATTCTGTATTGGAATTTCGGTTTTCTGCGTATGGGAACCAGCGGTTTGACTTCCCAGGCGTATGGCAGGAACGATCGGGCGACGGAGGCGAAAATCTTGGTGCAGGCGGTTAGTGTCGGCTTGTTTTCTGCCCTGGCGATATTGTTGTTGCAGTATCCGGTGGAGCGTCTTGCCTTTTATCTGTTGGAAAGCAGCGGAGAGGTGGAGCGGTATGCGACGGCTTATTTTCGGGTGTGCATCTGGGGTGCTCCGGCGGTGTTGGCGATGTATGGACTCAAAGGGTGGTTCATCGGTATGCAGAATTCCCGTTTTCCCATGTACGTCGCCATTGCGGTGAACGTCATCAACATCTTGTGCAGCCTTTGTTTTGTGTTTGGATTGGGGATGAAAGTGGAAGGCGTGGCTTTGGGCACGGTGGTTGCGGAGTGGTCGGGGCTGTTGCTTGCCGTGTCCCTGTGGTTCCGCCGCTACGGCTATCTTCGTGCTTGGATTGCCTTTCGGGACAGCCTGCAATTGTCTGCTATGCGGCGTTTCTTCGCCGTGAATCGCGATATTTTTCTAAGGACGTTGTGTCTGATTACCGTGACCGCTTTTTTTACTTCTTCCGGAGCCCGGCAGGGCGATGTGATTCTTGCCGTGAATACCCTATTGAAGCAGTTGTTTACGCTTTTTTCCTATATTATGGACGGTTTTGCCTATGCGGCGGAGGCGTTGACCGGGCGTTATGTCGGTGCCGGCAATCTTCGTCAGTTGAAACGGGCGGTACGGAATCTTTTTGGTTGGGGAATCCTGTCGGCTTTGCTGTTCACCCTGCTGTACGGAGCCGGCGGAAAAAGTTTTCTCGCTCTGCTGACGGACGATGCCGGGGTAGTTGAAGCGGCAGGGGATTATTTCTATTGGGTGTTGGCTGTCCCGCTGGCAGGTTTCGGAGCCTTTTTGTGGGATGGCATTTTAATCGGTGCGACTGCCACCCGGCAGATGCTTTTTGCCATTGTCGTAGCTACCGGGGCGTTTTTTGCCATTTATTACACTGGGGGTGGTGCGACGAATAATCATGTCTTGTGGGTGGCATTTTTGACCTATCTGCTTTTGAGGGGAGTCATGATGACCGTGTGGGGAAGACAGATATTCTCGGAAACTTACTTGCGTAGGGTTGTTTAGATGTAACGGCAAAGAAATGCCCGAAGTCCGGGGATGCCGGGGCTTCGGGCGTGAACTTTCTGTCTTGGTTTTTATTTGGAGACAAAGTGGAAGTGGCTTCCGAAACGTTCGAAAGCGGCTTTATCCAATTCCTCCTGATGATCGGGGTGTGCAATGGAAATCAATGCTTTTGCCCGGTCCTGCATAGTTTTTCCGTACAAATCCACGGCACCGAATTCGGTCACTACGTAGTGTACATCAAAACGGGTGGTTACGACACCGGCTCCGTTCAACAGGGTCGGACTGATTTTGCTCATGCCTTTGGCCGTTACGGACGGCATGGCGATGATCGGTTTTCCGCCTTCGCTGGCAGCCGCACCCCGGATGAAATCCAACTGTCCGCCGCATCCGCTGTAAAACTTACAGCCCAAGGAGTCGGCGTTTACCTGCCCGGTCAAGTCAATGGAGAGGGCGGAGTTGATAGCTGTCATTTTGGGTTGCTGGGCAATCAGGAACG
>CAMWQQ010000258.1 GCA_947176455.1 uncultured Odoribacter sp.
ACCGATACGATTTATGCTATCGGTTGTGATATAAATCAGGTGAAGGCTGTGCAACGGGTATGCCAGTTGAAAGGTGTCAAACCGGAGAAAGCCAATTTTTCGATGATTTGCCGGGACCTTTCCAATATTGCGGCTTATGCCAAGGTGAGCAATGAAACGTTCAAGGTGATGAAACGGAATCTGCCGGGACCTTACACGTTCATTCTGCCTGCGACCAGTAAGTTGCCCAATGTCCTGATGAACAAAAGAAAGACGATAGGCATCCGGGTGCCGGATAATCGCATCGTGATGGCTATCGTGGAGGAATTGGGAAATCCTCTTTTGACTACGTCTGTGAAAGCAGACGATGATGTAGTAGAGTATATGACGGACCCGGAACTTATTTACGAGAAATACGGCAAATCGGTGGATATTGTCGTGGACGGTGGTTACGGGCAGAATGTTGCATCGACCGTCGTGGATTGTACGGGACCTTCCATCGAGATTGTGCGACAGGGTATTGGAGAGTTGGAATAAAAGAAGGAAAAATCAACATGCGAAAGGCTGTCCGGTGATTCAGGGCGGCCTTTTGTGCGAGAAAGGAGTTTTTATGTACGGGGATTTTATTTTACGGTTGTTGGTAGCCGGTTTGTTGGGGGGAGTGATTGGTTGGGATCGGGAGTACAGAGCCAAGGAGGCTGGTTTGCGGACTCATTTTTTGGTGGCTTTGGGAAGTGCGTTGTTGATGATTGTTTCGCAGCACGGTTTTGCGGATGTGCTGGATAGTTCGGGAGTCAGGATAGACCCTGGTCGAATTGCGGCGCAGGTGGTCAGCGGAATCGGTTTTATCGGAGCCGGTACCATATTAATTCAGAAGCAGTTTGTCAGAGGTCTGACAACGGCTGCCGGATTGTGGGCGACCTCCGGAATTGGACTTGCTGTCGGGGGAGGGATGTATTGGATTGGAGTTTGTGCGATGTTGCTGACGTTGGTGGGACTGGAATTTCTTACGATTGTTTTCCGGAATGTGGGCGAGCATAGTTCCTATCTGGTGTTTTCGACGACGGATGCCGAGAACCTGAAACGAGTAACCAATGAGTTGCGTTTAAAAAGATACCGGATTACCAATTATGAGGTGCAAAGGGAACTTTTGGAGCACAAGGAGATATTTCGGGTGAGCATGGTCATCAAAACGAAACGCTATCTGGATGAAAGCGAACTTTTTTTGTTTATGCAGAATTTGCCTGATTTGACCTTGGAACGTTTGTCCTGATTACCTCTTCCAGAAAGCCGGAGTAAAGAGAACCATGACGGTCAGTATTTCGAGACGTCCCACCAACATAAGAAATGCCAGGAATAGTTTGGCGCCATTATTCAGAGTGGCGAATGAATAGTCGGGACCGATGTTCCCGAAAGGAGCGCCGACATTGCTGATGCTGGAGATCACCATGCTGCAAGCGGTGGCGATGTTTTCCGTAAATAGTGTCATGATGGCGCTGCTGATGGCAACGACCACGATGAACAAAATGGCGAATCCCATAATGCCACTCATGATGTTCGGGTGAACGGTTTTATTGTTGTATTTGACATTGATAATTCCGTTGGGATGAATGATTCTTTTCAGTTCAATGAGCGAGTTTTTGAAAAGTAGGTAGACTCGCATAATTTTCAATCCGCCGGATGTTGAACCGGACGATGCTCCGGTGAAGAAAAGGAAACATAAAATCAGGTAGAGGAACGAAGGCCATGACTGATAGTCGGTGGTGACGTAGCCTGTGGTTGTAATCAGGGAAACCACCTGGAAGAGGGCGTTGCGGATGCTTTGTTCACCGTCGCTCCAGTGATTGAGATATAATTCGCTACCGATAAAAAAACTGGCGATGAGAATGATACCGACATAGATACGAAATTCATTGTCTTCCGTCAATTTACTCCAGCTACCTTTAAGGGCAAGGCTTAGCAAGCCGAAGTTGGTACCGGCGATAAACATAAAGATTATCAGCACGTATTGGATGTAAGCAGAATCCCAGTGGGCGATGCCACCTGCTTTTGTGGTGAATCCTCCGGTGGCCATGGTGGCAAAGGAGTGGCAGATGCCGTCAAAGAAATCCATGCCTCCGAACATAAGCAGGAAAGTTTGCAGGAGTGTCAGCAACGTATAGAGTATCCACATTTTCCGAGCGGACGATGTGAACGTAAAAGAGGTTTTGCTGTGGGTGGGGCTGGGAACTTCCGCAACATACAAGTCTCGTCCTTCGATGCCGAGGCTGGATAGAATGGCGATAAACAACATGATGATTCCCAAACCTCCCAGCCATTGGGTCAGGGACCGCCAGAAAAGGGTGGCGTGAGGCAGGTTTTCGAGGTCCTGCAACACCGTCAGTCCGGTGGTGGTAAATCCCGACATGGTTTCAAAGAACGCCTCGGGAAAGGAGGAAATCGTGTGTCCGAACAAGTAGGGCAGACAGCCGAACAAAGAGAACACAATCCACACCATAGAGACCATAAAATATCCGTCTTTTTTTGCCAGTATGCGGTCCTGTGTTTTGACGAGGTTTGTTAGCAATAATCCTGCAACGGCGGTGATGGCGCAGGTGTAGAAAAACGCCGAGGCGTCCGGTTCTCCGTATAGCAGGGCGATGCAGGAGCATAACAACAGGAAACCGCTTTCAAGTATCAGCAGTCTGCCCATCAGGTTGGCGATAAAACGGAAATTTATCATGGGGACGGATTATTGGAAATATTTGACCACTTTTTTCACGGCATTCTGCAAGGCGAATATGACGACATTGTCGCCCGGTTGGATTTGTACGTCTCCTTTGGCGATAATCGTTTCCTCTCCCCGGAAAACGCCACCGACGGTCGCATCGTCCGGGAAGTGCATATCTTGCAGTTTGTGCTTGGTGATTTTAGACCCCGGTTGCGCTTCCAGTTCAAACACTTCGGCTTCGGAGAAAGTCAGGAACTTCAGGTGCCGTACGTCGACATTCATCGTGTAGCGGTAAATGTGCGAGGCGGCAATCAGTTTGGTGTTAATCAGCGTGCCGATGCCGATGTTCTCGGCGAGGTCGATGTAGTCGATATTTTCCACCTCGGCGACGCTTTTCTTCACGCCCATTTTTTTTGCCAGCAGGCAGGACAGGATGTTTGTCTCGGAGGAACCGGTAAGGCTGATAAAAGCGTCGGTGTTTTTGATGCCTTCTTCCCGGAGCAAGTTCAAATCCCTGCCGTCGCCGTTGATGACCAGCGTCGATTGTAGTTTATCTGCCAGTTGTATGCACTTTTCCCTGTCTTTCTCGATAATCTTGACGTTGTAATTCTTCTCCAGTAGAGAGGCTGTTTTTATGCCGATGCGTGA
>CAMWQQ010000259.1 GCA_947176455.1 uncultured Odoribacter sp.
GCATACGACATGTATAGTTGTCGCTTGGTCTCGGAGATGTGTATAATAGAGAGCCCTTTCTCCATGTCGATTTTGATACTGACGTATCCGGGGTTCATAAAGTTTCCCACCATTTCCTGCGGAAACACCTTGTTGGTCATCATTTTACAAGGACCACACCAAGAGGTGTAACAATCCAAAAATATCAACTTCCCCGTACTTTTTGCCTTCTGTACCGCCTGCGCAAAAAGCGTTCCTTCCGCCTCAAAGGCGATACCCTTGTTCACCTCCTGCCCCCAAGCCTGCCAACCAAAGCAAAGGAACGAGAGAATCAATAATTTTATTTTCATATTTTCCATTTTTAAAACATTACCTCTCCATAAGCGTAAACTTCCAACCCATACTCTTTACTTTACCCGGAACATCACATACCTTGGGTTCACCTTTGATACTACCATCTATGGCATCAATTTTGAACTGATAAAGTTTCCCTTTTTTAGTGCTTTCGTTCCAAGTAGCCACATGAAGCACTTCATTCACATTAGGCATTATTCCCATACTCATCCATGCCGCCACACTAAATTTTTGCAATTCCATACAGGTGATTTCTTCTTCGTTTGAATTCGCACCAGAAGGAATCTCCCATAATTCTTCCGCCACATCATTCATGGTATAGAATAATTTATACACTTTGGTTTTGGTTCCATAGAAAGCATAGCTTCCTACATAAGGCATAGCAAATGTATTTATTTCAGCAATGCCAGGAGAAGCAGTAATGTCTTTCCAAATCGTTCCCATGGCAGTCGACGCAGGATCAAGGAAATTCGCCCTTGCGAAGAAATAAGCATCGTCCTTTTTCATGATAAAATATTCCATATTGCCTACCCCCCAATCACCTTTTATAAATTCCGCACCTACATTATTAACATCGAATCCACCGGAAGGTGGCGTTTGTGCAATAAGCGGTGTGACTTTTACGCCACTTACCCCAAGAAAACGACCGTTTGTGTTGTCATATACCACCGTATTCAGACCACTAACAGGGTGAAACAGGCATAGCCACGGTGCCAATTCACCATATTCCCCCATAGCGGGAATTCCCATAGGACGTTCTCCGTTACCTCCAATATACACTTTGTTGCCATAGAGAACGTTTTCTCCATAAGAAGGCGTAGACGGCATCCAACACGCCTGCATATAGGCAGTCAATGCACCAGACGTAGGCGGTTCATAGAAGAAATCTTCTACGGTCAGCTCTCTTTGAAACGTTTCTTCGTGTACGGCACACATTCCTTTTTCTGTCGCAATGACAATAAAACTGGTCGGCAACTTTGTAACTGTATAATTGATTTTCAAAGGTTTGCCCTCCACCGGCGCACCATTGGAAGAACTATACAAATTCCAATAGGCAACATCATCCGAAAGCCAATTTTTCTTGACCAATTCATTATAAACAAGACCGACATCAGACATTCCGGGCTTATCAACCGGTTCATAAAGCAACATCCAGCCACTCACAGGAATTGTTCCTTCTATCGTGCGCTGAAGTTTCATGTATTGCTGACACCCATTCCCCCGGTCCGTTACCGCAAGCTGGACAATATATTGTCCGGGGGCACGCGAAATTTCCGCATCCAATATGCGTGTCGTGGCAAGTGTATCGATTCTCCTGTCGTCATCGCTTCCCCCCAATCCAGTCGTCGAATAAATCGTCCAAGTATAATCGAGTGGCGCATCTGCATCCTCATTTACCAATTTGCCCGCATAGTAAATATTGGGCTCACACATCATTTTGTCGAAACGGAAAACCGTACCTTCTGCAAGGATAGGGGTTGCCAATCCTGCGGTGTCGATTCTGATTTCCGCCAATTCGGTATAATCATAATTGCCTTTGTCGTCGTAACAGGCGGTCAGGAAGAAACCGACCACACAAAACCCAAGGGTATAAAATATGAATTTACGCATCATAGTTTCTTTTAATTTAGACATTCATTACAAATAAGGATTCAAATCCGGGAAGGTGATCACATTCCCACTTTCATCACGCAACGGAACATCCGGGTTGTTCGGATTACTGTTGTATTCCTCCAACGCAATCTGCAACTTTTTATACATATATTTCGCATATTTTTTAGACAAAGTATTGGTCGCTTCGTCATAATCGACCGTAGTAACCCTGTCGATATGGAAATCGACATACCCCCACACCGAAATGATAAATTGATATTTTCTTACACTATATGTTCCGAAAAAGTTTACATAATCCATATTCGGATAGATTGGATTCACCCAATCGTTCGGAATATCCAAATAGTTCTTTAACACCACTTTCAACACAGATTTCTCATCTGTCCCATTCCCAAACTCATCATTGTTCTTCAATCTGAACTTTAGGTATCCATCTCTTTGGGTAAACGAAACCGGATTCTTCAATTGTGCAGTATTAAAATAAATGGGACACTCTACAGTTGTTTCATTCGCCTTCAACGTATAAGTTTCCGTCCTGAAGCTACCCGCAGCCTCTTCCAAATCACCCTCATAGGCTTCTATTTCGAAAGTACGGTCCCTATCCACAGGCATTCCTGTTATCCTGGCAATGAAAGTCAATGCCTTTTCACCCATTGCGTATGAATAATTGTAAGCACTGCTGTCCAATACCAAATTTGCGTTTCCAAACCAAATATTCATAGCCGTGTTGTTTGTATCATATAAAGGCATTTCGTTTTCGACACAACTGTCCAAACTCATCGCCAACAAGAAAGCTAATCCAAAGTATTTTAAATTTTTCATCATACGAACTCCTTTCTTTTTATCGGTTATTTTCACGTTGAGCCACATCTGTTTCGTTTATTGGCAATGGGAATGTGTAAGCTTTTTCCGCTATCATATCTATGATAGACCCTTTCACGGTTGAACTGTTCAAACGCTTGTTCAGGAAAAAAAGCTGCCCCTCTCCGATAAATTCGCGACGGTATTCCTTAACCAACTCATCATAAAAATCTGCAGGATTACTAGCCCAAGCCGCCTCTTTACGATTAGCACGCAACTCATTCCAAGTTTCGTAGGCTCCAGCACTTCCGGCACGATATTCACATTCCGCTTTTATCAAATACATCTCGCTGAGACGTATTAACGGCATTTTATTAGTATAGTAACTATCATTAGAGGCAGAGGGATTGTATTTTTTCAAGTACATTTCCTGCATATTATATGCAGTCGTTCCAATCTGGGAAAGACATACATAACGAATATCGCCACCGTCCGTATAATAGTCGTTCCAAGTATCTTCATCAATGGAAAACCCTTGCGATCATCCTTCAGGATTAAAATAAGTTTCACTAAC
>CAMWQQ010000260.1 GCA_947176455.1 uncultured Odoribacter sp.
TTCGGGAGGATGAAAATATGAAATACATCGGAGCGCACGTGAGTATATCGGGAGGAGTTGAGAATGCTCCGGTAAATGCTCATCGGATTGGAGCAAAGGCATTTGCCTTGTTTACGAAGAATCAGAGGCAATGGGTGGCTTCGCCTTATTCGGCGAATAACGTGGAGCTGTTCCGTGAGCGTTGTCAAGAATATGGCTATCGTGCAGAGCAGATATTGCCGCACGATAGTTATTTGATTAATCTGGGCAATCCGGATAAGGATGCGCTGGAAAAATCGAGGGCGGCTTTCTTGGACGAGATGTTGCGTTGCGAGCAACTGGGACTGAAGCTGCTGAATTTTCATCCGGGAAGTTCTTTGAAGAAGGTCAGCGACGAAGAGTGCCTGACTACGATAGCGGAATCCATTAACATCACCTTGGACAAGACCAAAGGCGTTTGCGCCGTGCTGGAGAATACCGCCGGACAGGGGTCTAATCTCGGGTTTACCTTTGAGCAGTTGGCATACATCATCGACCAGGTGGAAGACAAGAGCCGGGTGGGGGTGTGCATAGATACCTGCCACACGTTTGTCGCCGGTTACGATATCAAGAGCGAAAGCGGGTTTCGGGAGACTTTCGAGCATTTTGACACGGTTATCGGGTTCAAATACCTGAAAGGGATGCACCTGAATGATTCCAAGAAAGGAGTGGGTTCGCACATTGACCGACACGAATTAATCGGAAAAGGGGAACTGGGCATCGAAACTTTTCGTATGTTGATGAAGGATGCCCGTTTTGACGATATTCCTTTGATTCTTGAAACACCGGACGAGGAGAATTGGGCGGAGGAGATAAAGATGTTGTATAGCTTGTAAGGAATATGAAAATAGGTCTTTTGTCTGATACGCATGGTTGGCTGGATGCTCGGGTGGAGAACTTCTTCAAGGATTGCGACGAAGTATGGCATTGCGGGGATATCGGCGAGCAGGCGGTGACCGACCGGCTGGCGGCTTCTTTCGATTTGAGGGCGGTATGTGGCAACGTAGACGGGGGAGAGCTTCGACGGATGTTTCCTGAGAAGTTGATTTTTGAGTGCGAGGGAGTGAAAACGCTGATGACGCATATCGGGGGATATCCCGGTCATTACGATGCCCGAATCAAGGATTTGATTTACCGCGAACGTCCCCGCTTGTTGGTGTGCGGACATTCGCACATATTGAAAGTGATGTATGACAAAACCTTGGGATGCCTGCACATCAATCCGGGAGCTGCCGGAAGATACGGCTTTCATAAAGTTCGGACGGCTGTCCGGTTTGTCATAGAGCAGGGCAATATAAAGGATTTGGAGGTGCTGGAATTGGACAAGGATGCACCTATGGAGTAATTGGGAAATAGTAAATTTTAGATAGATGAAAAAGATTTTGATTTTAGGATTGATTCTGTTTGCGGGATTTCAGGCGGAGAAAGCGATTGCCCAAAACCGGGAAAATCAGGTCAGGGACCAAAGTGTCAAATACCAGCGGCTCATGGCGTTGATTGATGCTTTCTATGTGGATACGGTGAATCTGCATCGTTTGACGGAAGACGCTATTGTCAAGGTGCTGGCGGATTTGGACCCCCATTCGGTTTATATTTCAAAGGAAGAGGTGGATGAAATGAATGAACCGCTGGAAGGTGGATTTTTCGGTATCGGCATACAGTTTACTATTCTGAGGGACACATTGGTGGTTGTGGATGTTGTTGCCGGCGGTCCTTCGGAGAAAGTGGGCTTGCAGGCAGGTGACCGGATTGTCGTTGTCGAAGGGGAGGATATTGCCGGAAAGAAATTGTCGAATACGGAGGTTCGGAAGCGTTTGAAAGGAGAGAAAGGTACGCCTGTGAACATCAAAGTGTTGAGAGGAAAAGAATTGATGGATTTCCGGATTATCCGGGACAAGATACCCATTTATAGCATAGATGTTTCCTATATGCTGGACAAGACCACGGGATACATCAAGATTTCCAGATTTGCCGCCACGACGGTAGAGGAATTCGAGAAGGCGTTAAAAGAATTGCAGGCGCAGGGAATGAAGGATTTGGTACTGGACTTGCAGGGCAACGGAGGAGGATATATGGGAGCGGCAATCGGCATCAGCGACCATTTGCTGGAAGGAAACAAGATGATTGTCTATACGGATGGATTGTCCTCGGGACGCCGGGAAGAATATTCCACTCCTGCCGGAATGTTGAAGGACGGACGGGTAGTGGTGCTGATTGACTATAATTCGGCTTCTGCCAGCGAGATTGTTTCCGGTGCGCTACAGGATTGGGACAGAGGTGTCCTGGTGGGACAACGCTCTTTCGGGAAAGGACTGGTGCAAAGACAATATCCGCTTACCGACGGTTCGATGATTCGTCTGACCACCGCACATTATTATACGCCTTCCGGACGTTGCATTCAGAAACCTTACAGCAAGGGAGAGCAGGCATATCGGGAAGAGGTGTACGGTCGTTTCCGCAGCGGGGAGCTGGTCAATGCGGACAGCATCATCATCAATGATTCGTTGAAATACGAGACGAAAGTCAAACATCGCGCCGTATATGGCGGAGGCGGGATTATTCCGGACGTGTTTGTACCGGTGGATACCACCATCAATTATCTGTATCTTAATCGTTTGATTGGTAAGAATGTCGTTGGTGAGTTTATCGCCAATTACGTGGATAAAAATCGGGGACAGCTCAAAAAGAAATATGCCGATTTCGAGAAATACAGAAAAGAGTTTGTCGTCACTGATGCCATGGTCGACGAGATTGTGAAGTCCGGCGAAAAAGCAGGGGTGGCTAAGGATGAAGAGGCATTGCAAATGATATTGCCTTCCATGAAACGACAGATAAAATCTTTGATTGCCCGTGACGTTTGGGGAATGAGTCAGATGTACCAGATTTTGAATGAAGAGAACAATGTCCTGAAAAAGGGATTGCAGACCTTGAAAGACGGTACTTACGAAAAGATATTAAAGTAAATCACTGGCGAAAACTGCGTTTGGTCAGCATCCGCGCCTGGGGCAAATGGGACGGAAGAAATTCGGGCCTATTTGCCCGGACAGGGCATATATCTATTCCGCCACGTCGGGTGTACAGGCAACAAACACTTAATATTTCGGGCTGAAACAGGTCGAACAGACGTTTGTAAGTCATTTCGCAAATCTCTTCGTGGAAATGGTTCTCGTTGCGTAATGAAACGATGTATTTCAGCAGGGAGCGTTCATCGGGAAGGGTCTGCGCTTTCAGGCGGATGTAAATCGTTCCCCAATCCGGCTGTCCGGTGATTTTGCAATTGCTTTTCAGCAGGTG
>CAMWQQ010000261.1 GCA_947176455.1 uncultured Odoribacter sp.
ATCTCATTATATATCTTTACCTCTTTCACAACAGGTTCGCTTTCCCCTTCAACGAGACTCAACTGATAGCCGGGTTGAAGTTTCAGTTCTGTCACCTGCTTATTACTGAATCCGATAACGCCTTCCACCAGCGTCGCTTTCAATTGTCTGTCGACGGAATAATGCTTCACGTTAAACTCCGTTCCATAAACCTTTATATCTCCCAAATCCGTCTCGACAATAAACGGCTTGTCATTATTTTTCATTACACTGAAATAAGCCTCTCCCGATAAGAAAACTCTTCTTTCGTTTCCCGCAAAGGAAGTCGGAATCTTCAACCGTGAATCTGAATTCAGGCATATCATCGTTCCGTCGCCCAACTTCACCTGATATTCTCCTCCCCTCGGTATGACAATCGTGTGATAATCCGTCCGGGCTTGCCGTTGTTCCGAATACCTGATCACCCCGGAATCCTTTTCAACCATAAATCCTTCCGTCCGGTAGGATAAAGAATCAGTCAACAAATCGATGTCCACTTTCTCGCCGTTCGACAAAAGGATGATGGCTTTTTCTCTACCCGGGAAGATAGCCCCCGCCATCCGATTTACGGATTCCATTCTCCGTTTGTCTTTTTGCAGCAACAGCACCCCTCCACCCACAGTCAGCAGAATCAATAGACAGGCAACCGAACGGTATACATAACCCCATATCACCCGGAGTCTTGCTTTCCGCTTACTTCGGACATAGTCGTCAAAACGGACAATCATTTCATCCACATCGGTTTGCAATTCATAAGTCGTATCGTCCGACGACCACACCCGGCACACGCTTTCATAATATGTTTTATGCCGCATGTCACAAGCCAGCCATTTTTGCAAAACAGCCTCTTCTTCAACAGACAATGCCCCACGGACACTTTTTAATAATATCTCCCAAGTGATTGCATTTCCTTCCATAAATCACGCCTTCTTTTTCATTAATTAACGCGTAATACAAAAATGGAGGACATCATATATCAAAAAAAGTTATCTTTGCTGAAAATATTATGGCAAAAGCGAATCAATTCATAGAGGAAGACCAGCTCGGGGAACGAATAAAGAAAAGAGACCTGGATGCTTTTCACGAATTATACAAAATTTCGTTTCTTCCTTTGCAACGTTATGCCATGCGTTATCTCTACGATTGGAAACAGGCGGAAGATTTGGTACAGGATGCTTTTCTATCTTTATGGGACAATCTGGAAAGATATGATGAAAAACAACCCGTATTTTATTATATGCTCGGCATCATCCGAAACAATTGCCTGAATTATTTGCGAGACCTGGACATTCACATTAAACATCAGGACAAAATCATTGAAGCGATGTTATTCTCCGGTATCGAAGATCCGGAAATCGACAAAGACATTCATCAACGTCTGAAGGTTATCCTGGAAACATTGCCGGAGAAACAAAAAGAAGTCGTATTGCTCCATATTGTCGAGAAGAAAAAAATCAAAGAAATCGCAGCAGAGATGAATATCGCAGAAACAACCGTGAAGACGCATTTCAAACGAGCCATGGCGATATTACGGCACAACCTCAAATTTGTCCTCTTCGGCATACCGTGCATTTGAAAGGATTCTGCCGGCACAACCCCGTATGACCGCCTTGTTCCGCGAAATCATCGCCAACCTTTAAAAGAAACAGCACCGCTTTTTCTAATCGAAAACCACATCACTTAGTGACACAATTTTCGATTAGAAGATTCGAGAAAAATCATTTTTCAAAATATAAACGGATTCGTCTGTTTTAATCTTTGAACAATTATAGTTCCAACGAATTGTCTTTCAACAAAAAATCATAGATACTCATCGTTGTAATCCCGGATTCGTCCCGGAGCACAGAAGTTTCTTCTCCGACAACAATCATCTTTTTGAACGAATCATCAACCCTAACCAAAGATGCCCGCTCCTGCTTCATCTTTTCCTCCGATTCCATTCTGTAAGCCGATTGTATATAATAACGCCTGCTCCCCAGATTGCAAACAAAATCCACCTCAAGACTGGCACGTTGCTGTTTCCCGTGTTCATTTCTCGTCACCACCGGAACCACCCCTACATCCACATTGAATCCACGAATCCTCAATTCATTATAAATCAGATTCTCCAACAAATGTCCTCTCTCAGACTGCCGAAAATTGATACGTGCGTTACGCAATCCCAAATCCATAAAATAATATTTATAAGGAGAATTGACATAGCGCTTGCCCTTGATATCGTAACGGGTAGACTTTTCAACAAGGAACGAATCACAAAGGCAATCCATATAATCCTTAACCGTATCGTATGATATAACCGACCTCTTTACGCTTCTAAATGTATTTGCCAACTTGTTCGGATTAGTCAGCGCGCCAATATCGGAAGCCATAATGTTGATGAGTTCCTCCAAATCATCGTCCTTGCGTATGCCGTAACGGTCTTTGATATCTTTGATATAGGTCTCGTCAAACAGCATTTTCAAGAACCGGACTTTCTGTTCCTCCACACCATACAACAATACCTGCGGAAGTCCCCCATAGAGCATATACTCATTCAATCCCGCCTGTTCCGTACCGGGATAAACAGACATATATTCCCGGAAACTCAACGGATACACTTTCACTTCAAAACCTCGCCCACGAAATTCGGTAATGATATCTTTGGATAAGAATTTCGCATTGCTACCGGTTATGTAAACGTCCGCATTACGCATCCTCAGAAAACCATTCAGGACATCTTCAAAATGTTCCACCATCTGAACCTCATCCAACAAAATATAATACATCCTGTCATCGGTCATACGACTTTCCACATAAGCATAAAGATTGTCGGGATTTCTCATCTCTCGATTTTTATAATCTTCCAAATCCACTTTTATCAAATGGTCTGGAGCTATTCCGTTTGCTTCAAGATACGTCGCAAAAATCTCAAACAACAGATAAGATTTTCCACATCTGCGCATACCGGTCACCACTTTGATCATCCCGTTATGTCGCAAAGAAAGCAGTTCGTCCAGATATTTTTTTCGTTCTATCTTTTTCATCTAATCGAAATTTATGTCATTCCGTGACAGAATTTTCAATTACAAAAAAAGGCGTTTTTCTCCAATCTACCAAATATTAATCGAAAATTGCATCATTTTGTGACACAATTTTCGATTAGAATCATTTTCTCCTAAACCCGACCTCAAAACAAGCCATTTTCACTAATTTTACAGCGATTAATCACAACGAACACCTGGAATACAAGATGAAAGACAAAATCTATCCTCGCACGGGCGACAAACAGACGGTTTATCTCAAAGCGGTAG
>CAMWQQ010000262.1 GCA_947176455.1 uncultured Odoribacter sp.
CTTTTCCGGTCGATTCCTTGACATACTGAGCCAGAAACTCGGCATTCCGCTGCATGTCCGCATCTCCTTCGGGATACAAAATACTGACCTTTTCATCCAATACAAAAGGCGCGCCGTCCGTGACGGCAATCTCCTGGGGCAGAGGTACCACCCGGTAATCCGCAACTTCCTGCTTCGAACTGCAGGCAAATGCCAATCCAAGTAGCACAAACGCACCGGTACTCATAAATACTCTTTTCATAATCACATCTTTATTTTAATTTATAACCTATGCACATCTTATTCGTAGATGCCTCGCAAATGCTTTACGTTTACCTTCAAATCCTGCCCTTTCTTTATCAGCGGGGAGGTAATCACCACCTTGCGGGTCGAATGGGGCAACAAATTGAAGAAATTATCGCTGAAACGCGCACCCTGAACAGGAACTTCGACAAACACATCCTTTGCCAGTCCCGAAGCCTTCAAAGTCACCTCGCACTTGCCGTCCACAACCTTCACCTTGGAATCAATGGAAATATCCGGCAAATCCAAATCCTTTGGAGGCAGGAAGAAATAAGGCTCTTCGCTCCATACCTTGCCGGACTTGTCTTTCAAAGTCACCAGCAGATAACATTGGCGACTCTGCTCCGGAGTCACCCAGTCCGCCACTTTCCGTTCCAGCACCTTGACCGAGGCATTGGCAGGCGCTTCGACAATCCGCTTCTCCTTTTTCAGCAATTTCCCCCGGAAATCCGTCAACTGCATTTCAAGCGTCAATCCGTTCACATCCTGCAATTTGTCAGACAGCAACCAAATCTGCACACTGTCATTCTTTTGCACGACACTTGCCAGCAAAGGAGCAAATGCCCGTTTCGCCTGATAATGAAGAGCCTTCCAATTGCCGTAATAATCCACGCCGGACCAGGATACCACCGGCCAGCTATCATTCAATTGCCAATAAAGCGTCCCCATACAATAAGGACGATGCCGACGATGCGCCTCAAATCCGCAACGCATCCCTGCGCCCTGCATCACCAGTCCAACATACACAAAATCCTCAAACTTCCGGGGCACCACATAATCCCTTTGCATATACTCCAGAATCAAATCATTTCCGATACTGCTCTTCTGGTGAGCATTCATCACCTCCGACTCAATCTGATAATCCTCGGGAGCGGCAAAAGTGGCAATGGTTTTCATCTCCGGAAACGACTGAAAACCGAACTCGCTCATAAAACGAGGTGCTTCTTCCTCCAAACTGCTGAAAGGCTTTCGGCCATACCATACGCCCCAATTGTGAGTGTCGACGAACTTCCAACTCTCCGGTTGTCCCCAACTGGAGGAATACGGGGAGGTGTGCATATAAAAACGGTCACCATCCCATTTCTCCACCAAAGAAGGCAACAACTCCTGAAACAGCATCCGATAACCCTCTCTCATATCATCGTATACTTCGGGCGTATATTTTTTCGACCAGCCCCAATTTTCCATTCCCTCCAAAATCTCATTGTTTCCGCACCACATCGCCAAACAAGCGTGATTGCGCAATCGGCGGATATTGTACTTCGCCTCGGCTGCCACCCGGGACAGGAATACAGAATCGTGCGGATAGGTCGTACAACCAAATATGAAGTCCTGCCAAATCAAAATACCGTTCTCATCCGCAAAATCATAAAAGCGGTCATCCTCATAAGTTCCTCCACCCCACACTCGAATCAAATTCATATTCGCCTCCCGAACATTTCGGAACAACTCCTGGTAACGTTCGGTCGTCATATCAGGCAACAAGGCGTCAGGCGGGATATAATTGGCACCTTTGGCAAACATCGGCACACCGTTCACCTCAAAATAAAACGACTCTCCGTCCGCATCCTTCTCCTTCACCACCCGAATCGTACGCAGTCCCACCCGCTGATGCTTCCGGGCGACAACCTGTTCGCCGTCAAGAACAGCCACATCCAAATCATACAACACCGGTTCGCCCCAGCCGTTCGGCATCCACAAACGGGGTTCCGGAATCTCCACCGGCACCGTCAGCAAAGTCACTCCGGTACCCAGTGCCACCTCTTTCGTTACCACTTGCTTCTCCTTGCCGGGCAAATTCCAGGAAACAACCACCGACGCATTCCGGGATGCAGGGGTCAAATTCTTTATCTCCAGGTCAACCGCCAATTCCGCAACCTGCCTCGACAACGCCAGTTGACGGACGTGACAATCTTCTATCGTAGCAACATCCCGGAAACACAAAGACACGGGACGCCACACACCGCTCGTCACCATCCGGATTCCCCAATCCCAGCCGTAACTGTAAGGAGCTTTCCGGGTAAACACGCTCAACCGCTCTTTCCGGTGGTCGTTGTCGGCAGGATAGTCAAAGCCGTTGGAACGCCATTGCGGCAAGGTCTGCCGAATGGGCGAATGAAAATAAATGTGCAAGCGGTTCTCGCCCTCCCGAAGCAACTGCTTCACCGGAAGCTTATAACCGACAAACATATTGTCCGCCTTCAAAAGCAAGGCGCCGTTCAAAAAAACGTCCGCATACGTGTCGAGACCTTCAAAAAAAAGTTCGGCGGCATCCCGCTTCAACTGCTCCGCCGTCACCACGAATGTCGTCTTGTATTCCCAGTCCTCGTCCTCCACCCACTGGATTTTTTCCTCGTTCTTTCCGTAAAAAGGCTCCGGCAACAACCCGTGACGAAGCAAATCCCGATGAACCGTTCCTGGAACTTCCGCCGGCAACCATTCGCCGGACCCTCCCCGGGAAAAATACCACTCCCCATTCAGGGACACTATTTCAGCGTCCTGCTGTCCGTAAACGACAGTACACACCCAAAACGACAAAAACAACCACCACGTTTTCATTTCTTTATTACATAAGGTTTTACAATTTCAACCCATTTCTTGTAGCCTTTCCCCAGCAAATGCAACCCGTCATTGGTGTACTCCGTCCTCATCTTTCCAGTAGACGGATCTACAAAATGAGCATAAAGGTCTATATAAGTCACCTTCTCTTCCTGCGCCAAACCCTTCAATCGCTCGTTGATCTCTCCGACCTCCTGCCAATGCTTCGTGTGACCGCCGAACATTTGATAATGGTCGGTAACAGGCAATATGCTTTGCAAATACAATTTGGTTTTCGGAGAATCCCGCTTGATTTTCCGAGTAATCCTACCGATTTGACTCACAATCGTATCGACCGAAGCCCCCCGGTTCAGGTCATTAATACCAATTCACAGGAAGATTTTAGCATGATTTCCGGACAGAATCGCATCCAGACGATCATAGCCACCCAGGCAGACATCTCCTCTGATGCCCCGTTTC
>CAMWQQ010000263.1 GCA_947176455.1 uncultured Odoribacter sp.
GCCTATACGTTTTTTCTGCTGACCGGAGCGGGCAGGAATTTTTATCCGGGTGTGCTGGAATGGCTGGGAGTGCCTGCCGACCCGGAATGCCTGCTGTATCGTCCCTGGACGCTGTTTACCTACATGTTCACGCAGTTTGAGTTTCTGCATCTTCTGTTCAATATGCTCTGGTTGTTTTGGTTCGGCAGTTTTTTTCTGAACTATTTCAGTCAACGGCAACTGACTGGAGTGTATGTTTGGGGAGGTCTGTCCGGAGCGTTCCTGTACATTGCCGCCTACAATCTGTTTCCCTATTTCGACCAGATAACCCGGCTGTCGTCGTGGGCAATCGGTTCATCCGCCTCCGTTATGGCGATTGTGTTCACCGTTTGTACCTATTTGCCCCGGCACAAGGTATACATTATCCTCATCGGACCGGTAAGACTCATTTATTTGGCGCTTTTCACTGTCTTGATTGATTTGATGGGCATCCAGTACGGCAATGCGGGGGGGCACATCGCTCACTTGGGCGGGGCGTTGTTCGGTTGGCTTTTTACTTTGAGCATTCGGAGAAACAGGGACCTGTCTTCCGGTGTGGTTCGTTTGCTGGAAAGCATCCATCGGCTTTTTGCTCCCCGGAACAGGATGAGGGTGAAATACAAGAAGAAGGTCTCCGAAATGAACGATCAGGAATACAACGCTTACAAGAAGAGACAGGAAAACAGAATCAACGGCATTTTGGATAAAATATCCAAATCGGGATACGAAAGTCTGACGCGGGAAGAAAAAGAAATTTTATTTAAAGGGAAAAGTTGATATGCTGAAATTGATAGACAAAATTGTTTTTTTCCTGAGCCTGCCCGTCATTTTCGGATTGATAGGCGCGTATGGGGCTTCTTTCATTCCGCCCCATGTGTTCGTCTTCCCCTCTTTGTTGAGTTTGGCTTATCCTTATCTGTTGGTGCTGAATCTGTTGCTTTTCCTGTATTGGTTGTTTCGTTGGAAAAAAACGGCATGGCTGCAATTGGCGGTGCTTCTTGCCGGCATCCCGGCGTTTATGAGTTATTATGGTACGGCGGACACCCAGACGACAACGGAAAAGCCCGATTTCTCTCTGCTTTCCTATAATGTCCGTTATTTTGACACGTATGGCTGGTCGAATCAGGCGAATACCGGAGAGAAACTGTTTGCCTACCTAAACAAATTCCCGGGGGATATCATTTGCCTTCAGGAATTTATGCTTGCTTCGGCTACCGATAAACAGCAAGAAATCATCGGGCGACTGAAAAGTTACCCCTATCATCACATCTACAAGGGTATGGCTATTTTTTCCCGTATTCCGCTTCTTCACAAGGGGCATCTGGAATTTGACGATAAATATACCAGCACCTGTATTTATTGCGATGTCGTCCGGGGAACGGATACGGTGCGTTTGTATAGCGTACACCTGGAGTCTTTTCGTTTTGGTAAGAAAGAACGCCGTTTTGTCCGGGAAATGAGTTCCAGTATGAAACGCGACGAGCTCTCCGAAGGGGTGAAAAACTTGACCTCCCGATTGACGGTGGCTAACCGGAATCGGGCATTTCAAGCTGAAGAAGTTAAAAAACATCTGGGGACTTCACCCTATCCCGTCATCCTTTGCGGTGATTTCAACGATACCCCCCTTTCTTATACCTATCGCCGGATAAAAAAGGGTTTGCAGGACGCTTTTATCGAGAAAGGTAGGGGACTCGGCAATACCTATATCGGAGAGTTTCCCTCTTTTCGTATAGACTACATCCTGCATTCTCCGGAAATGGAGGCGCAGTGTTACACTCGTGAGAACATTTTCCTTTCGGACCATTATCCCATCCGGGCGGATATCCGGATGAAATAGCATGGCGTCCCTCTCAATTCAATAGGTAAATCCAAAATGCCACAACGGAATGGTGTTGCCGGAGGCAAATTCAATATCGTCTTTGATGATGAAAGCGTCCGGAATGCCTTCTATTTGTTTGTTTCCCTTTTTGCGTCCACCGATTTCAAAGGTGTAGCCGTCAATCTTGAAATCGGAAACAGAGGAGACGAGCACATCATGGTTCACCCGCATTTGATTGAAAAAGAATGTTTCCCGGATGTTTCCAATTTCGGCTTTTTCGCCTCCGAGACTATGGATGAGATTCGTGTTGTCCAGATAGATTTTATTCACTTTGCCCAATCCCCGGATGCCACCGGTATCGTCACGAAGCTGTGCGATAAGTCCGGCTTCCTCGATGTATAGACAATAATCGCTGACACTATTTCGGCTGACGTTGAGTCCTGTGGCAATGCTGCTGATGTTGGGTTTGAAAGGGACGCTTTTGGCGATGATTGCCAGCAATTGTTTCAACTTCCTGCCAGTGGAGACGTTCATGCCCGCATATTGGGGAATGTCCAATTCGAGGGCGAGGTTTACAATCTGCTGAATGTAAATACTTTGATTTTCTGGTGAGAAAGGATAATATCCCTGCTTGAGGTAATCGGGGAAAAATTGAAGCGGATGAAATTGTGAGGGAATCTTCACTTTGTGTTGTAGCACCTCATCCAGTGTATACATCGGAAACTTCAGGTGATGGAAAAATAACAGATATTCTCGGAACGATAAGCCCTGCATATGATACATGACAGCCCTGCGACTCAAGTCGGAAACTCCTTTGTTGATATCGAGTACGGATGAACCAGTAAATACGACTTGTAATTCGGGGTGATAGTCATACATGAGTTTCAGTTCTTTCGACCAATCCTTGTAGCGGTGAATTTCGTCGATAAAAAGGTGCTTGCCACCCCGTTTGACAAAATGGTCCGCCAAATCTAACAACCGGTGCTCCGCAAAATAGAAATCTTCGGCGGTCACGTACAGCGACGCTTCGTCGGAAAGATGTTCTTTGATGTATTGCAGAATAAGCGTTGTTTTGCCGACTCCGCGCGGTCCGGTCAGTCCAATCATTCGGCTGTTCCAATTAATGCGGTCGTACATATAGCGATGGAGACGGCTGTCCGTTTCTAACAATAGCTTATGGAATCTGTCTTGTAATTGGTTCATGGTCAATATCTTTTTTGCAAAGATATAAAAATTGCTCATAAGTTGAGCAAAAATACCTGTAAAATTGCTCAATAATTGAGCAATTTCTGGTACGACGGTCTGAAATCTAAAATAAATCTCTTGCTGTGTTTTGCTGTTTTCCGTTTTTGTTTTACTTTTGCAACCGAAAGGACGGACAGGTTCTCCGTCGCTTTTATTGGGGGGTTAGCTCAGTTGGCTAGAGCGCTTGCATGGCATGCAAGAGGT
>CAMWQQ010000264.1 GCA_947176455.1 uncultured Odoribacter sp.
GTGAAGACCGCTTCGCTTCTATCCACAAGCAGCAACGAAGAAATGGCAATCAAAGCGGCCGATTCGTCTGTACCTCCTGCTATGGAAAAAGTGGATGCATCTTTCTCTGCATATCTTTGAAGTCCAAAAGCGGTGAATAGTTCTTTTTGCGCCTGTCTATTGGCTTCTCCAAATTTCATTCCATTCGCAACAAGTCTCTGTATTCTTTGACACTTCAAATGCGTAAGAAGATTTACGTTTACTGTTGTTCCATCGGACAGGTCAACTAAAGCACGCAAGTTTAGCGTACCTGAAGACAATTCTCCCTCCACCTCATTAAAGAAATAACCATTGGCGGTTAATGCCGCATAAGGGGTTTCAAACAACTTGGAACCCAATGAGAAATTACCCAAATCATCTTGAATGGTAGAAGAATACAAACTTTCCAACACTTGTAGATTAGCATCCATTGGTTGAATAGTAATAGTAGAGCCACTGACAAATGGTCCTTTTTCGACTTTTCCTAAAACGTCATACGTTGTAGGTTTAAAATCAATGTTGCCATCTTTACTACAGGATGAAAGGAAAAACACAATGGCAACTAATAAATAAAAGCAGTATTTAGATTTCATATAAACTATATTTATTGATTCATTCGTTAGTTATTATATACACGAAGCGTGGCACTGCAATCCACGTTCTAAGTCGGAGGTCGTAGGAATAACCTTAATTCAGACGATGTGGGAATAGCAGCCCACGCTATATGCGTGAAAACCACTATGCCTTCTCTCTGAATAGTCTTGAATTTCCTACGTTCCCGACTTTGAGATAGCATAACGCTTCTTCTAATTTCTAACATATATTGGAAAGAGCAACCTCAATCCGAGTGTAAAATTAGTCATTTTGTTGATGTTTCCCAACCAAGTGATAAATATTTACCAAGAGCAGATGAGCCAAATATTCCTCCCCGACCTCCGGTTTTGTCCGCCCGATGATATCGGTAACGATGATGTCTTTCCGTTCTTCCATTTGCTTTTATTGTCGAATACAAAAATAGCGATAGTCAGCATTTGGGATAACCGCCAAGATTTTCTAAAATGGAAAGACCACCTAAAATAAAAGCATCAGAAAAAAGGAGCCGGATAAACGACTGTTAAAAAAATATAGAGTCGGCAGGAGGCATGCGAAATCCGGAAATTCTTTTTTAAATTTGTGGGTTTTTACGACAGAAGCCCCTTCCGTCGTTTTATTTGCGTGTAATGACATAATGATTATAAACAATGAAAAGATTGATTTTTATCGCGCTCCTTATGCCCTTGCTGGCATTCGGACAAAACCAGAAAGCCGTCATCGAGTTTCAGGAAACCTCTTTCGATTTCGGCACGATCGGTGAAAACGACGGCAAAGCCGTCCACGTCTTTCAATTCAAAAACACGGGCGAATTGCCCCTGATTCTCACCAACGTGAGGGCGGGATGCGGATGCACCACGCCGGAATGGAGCCGACAGCCCATAGCTCCGGGTGAATCCGGCAACATCAAGGTGTCTTTCGATCCCCGAAATCGTCCCGGAGCATTTACCAAAAGCGTCACGGTCAATTCCAACGCCACCAACTCGGTCGTTTCCCTGACCATTCGGGGAAATGTCAGCCGCAAGCCTGTCGGACCGTATGAAAAATACAGATACCAGGTAGGACCCGTCAAAATCTTCAACAACGGCATCAACCTGGGCAACATCAAGAATAACCAGCAACTGGAAAAGAAACTTGCCATTGTCAACACGGGAGACCAGCCGGCAATCCTAAAGGCGACATCCGACTCTCCTGCCATCAGCGTCACCGTATCCGCTCCGTCCCTGACCAAAGGGGCTGTGGGACACCTGCTGGTCAAATACGATGCCGCACAGAAAGCCGACTGGGGTTTCGTCTCCGACATCATCCGCCTCACAGTCAACGACCAAGACAAAGGCTCGTTGAACATCACCGCCAACATCAGTGAGGATTTCTCTTTCTATGAAGGAAATTTTGAGAAAGCTCCGGTCATCACGCTGTCCGAAACGGAAGCCAACTTGGAGAATGTGGCTCCGAACAGTATCAACACGCATGAATTTTACATTCAGAACACGGGCAAATCGGAATTAATCATCCGGAAGACAAAAGCATCCGACCCGGAAACATCCATAGCCCTGTCCAAAACGACCATAAAACCGGGAAAGAAGGTGAAAGCCGTGGTGACTTATAAAACCAAGAACGCCAAAAGCACCCAAATCATCCAGTTGATTACCAACGATCCACAACATTCCACCCTCAACTATAAAATAGTTTCTAATACCGGAAAATAAAAGAATATTCACTATGAAATCCATATTCATCCTATTCATTGTTCTATCACAATGCAGCCTGCTTTTTGGCCAGGGATATCTGGAAATTAAAAATCCGGAACTGAATTTGAAAGATATCAAAGCCGACACGGCACCCCAAACCGTTAGCTATCAAATTAAAAACACGGGCGACCAGCCAGTCATCATCACCCGGATAACGCCTATGACCACACAGTTCAAGGCAGACTGGAATCGCACACCCGTCGCTCCCGGAAAAAGCGCGGAAATCCGACTGACTTTCACCTCGGCAAATCTGCCCCAGGAGAAGTTCGACTACAAAATCATGGTTTACTCCAACGCCCGCAACAATCGTCTGGAATTGGGCATCAGCGGACAGGTCGTGGACAACCCGAAAAAGCCGGATTTGCTATACAAACAGAATATAGACGGATTGAAATTCAAAAGCAGTCACATCGGATTCAATAAAATCTACACATGGCAGACCATTTGCGACACGGTGTATTTCATCAACAGCCGTCCGGAAGCCGTCGCTCTGGGCGTCCAATACAAACCGTCGCACATCGAGGCTACGTTTGTCCCCGCCAAAGTGGAATCCGGGCAGAAAGGTGCAATCGTCATCAAGTTCGACGCCGCCAAGAAAAACGACTATGGGTACAGCTATGAGTCTATCATTCTCTCTATCAACAATGCGAGGAACTATGCAAACCGGCTAACCGTAACCGCAAACTTAGTGGAGGATTTCAGCAAATTGAGCAAAAAGGAACTGGCAAACGCACCTATCGCTTCATTTGACAAGAAGGACCATAACTTCGGAGAAATCAAGAAAGGAGAAAAAACGAATTGCGACTTCACGCTGACCAATACCGGGAAAAGTCCGCTCTACATCCGGAAAACGAAAGCCAGTTGCGGTTGCACCGCCGTCACGCTGGGAGAAAACACCCTGGAACCGGGCAAGCAGACCGTCA
>CAMWQQ010000265.1 GCA_947176455.1 uncultured Odoribacter sp.
GTGGTTGCATGATGTAACTCTATTTTAATCGTTTATTTTTAATTAGTCATTCGGGAATGATTGTTGCAAAAGCCGTGCTTTGCAAATCTTCACAAAAGTATAAAAAAACAGTATGCAATGCTTATCTTTGTTGGGTTAAAATAGTCATCTATGGGATTTTTCTTGGGTATTCGGGCGTATGGCAAAGCGTTTGGAATTTTGTTCAGTCGCAGATTCTGGTGGTTTTTGTTGTTTCCGGTATTGATTTTATGGATTTTGTTCATCGGAGGAAATTTCTTGGTATCCTATGCCGGAGAATACCTTTACGGGTTCATTGAACAGCATCTCAAAAGCTGGGTGGATGAAATTACCTGGTTGCAGTGGGTGAGCGGTTTCTCCAATGTATTTATCAAAATCGTTTTGAGAATCGGTTATTTCTTTTTGTTTGCGACCTTTGGCGGATACATCGTTTTGATTCTGATGTCTCCGGTGTATTCCTGGCTTTCGGAACGTACAGAGGCTTATTTGTCCGGGAAAAAGTATCCTTTCAGTTGGAGGCGGTTGTTTTGGGAGATTTTTAGAGGTCTGGGAATCGCTTTGCGGAACATGTTTGTTCAGTTGCTGTTTTTTGTTCTCTTTTTTCTGTGCTCGTTTATTCCGGTGGCAGGGGTATTGGCTCCTTTCGCCTTGTTTTTCACCTCCGCCTATTTCTATGGTTTCTCATTTATGGATTATGCCATGGAAAGAAAGCGTTTCAATGTCAAGGAGAGTGTCCGGTATGTGAATCGGCACATGGCTTTGACAATGGGAATTGGCAGCGTATTTGCCTTGATTCTGATGATACCGTGGATTCGCATCATGGCTTGTTGTTTCGTGTCTCTGCTTTCGGTCATTGCCAGTATGGTGGCGCTGCATGAAACGGAGACGACGGAGATGGACAGTGTTATGTCCGTCAAGGACTAAGAAGCACTTTTGGACAAGTCCGTCTGTTTCTTAGTCCCTGACTTTGCTTTTTAAAACTGGAGCAACATGGCGCCACAGGAATAGCCTCCGCCGAATACGGCAAGTCCTACCAGGTCTCCCGGTTTTACCTTATCCAGGTTTTCCGACAGAGAAATGGCGCAACTCGGGCTTCCGGTATTTCCCCGCTGTTCGATGTTCATCAGGAAACGTTCTTCCGGAATATCTGTCTGTTTGGCAATGGTTTTGATGATTCGCTGGTTCGCCTGGTGGGAAGATATCCAATTCAGGTCTTGTACTGTTTTTCCGTAATTCCGGGTCACTTGTTCCAAGGCTTCCACCATGTAATGACAGGCATTTACAAAAACATCCCGGCCTTCCGGCATACCGATGCCTCCGTTTCGGGGACGTAGAAACACGGCTTCATCGGCTTTCCCGATATGTCCCAGTCCCCGGGTATGGATGTCAACGATTCTGGGGTCGTTTCCGCTATAATTCTTGTGGGAAATAAACACGGCGACGGCACCGTCTCCCCAAAGGTGGCCGCTTTGCGGGTCTGTTTCGTTGGCATAAGCCGAATTGTGTTCGGAACCGATGACAAGGGCTTTGGTCGCCTTGCCCATGGCGAAATAGCCCTGGGCGATTTCCATGGCGTTGATAAAGGAAGAACAGGCGGCGGAAACGCTTAGGCACTGGGCGTTTTCTATGTGATAGCGGCGTTGCACCATGTGTGCCACAGTCGCTACCGTGTCGTAAGGGGAATAAGTTGCCGCGATAATCAGGTCTATTTCTTCAATCGGGAAGGGGAGCGTCGGAACCGCTAGTTCTACGGCTTGGATGCCCATGGTATTGGTGTTTTCTTCCGCTCCGGCTTTGCTTCGGGTTTTAATGCCTGTACGGGAATAAATCCAGTCGTCGTCCAAGCCGTTTACCTCTTTGAAATAAGAATTAGGTACGATGTTTTCTGGTAAGTAGTGAGTGAGTTTGTTGATGTACAATTCCATAATTTAGCATTATTTCTGTTAGTTGCTTCGGGCATTTCCTGAAACTAACAAGAATGATGCCACTGAATCAACTTTTGTTTAATATTCCGTGGAACAGCAAATCGACATATTCCCTCAGCGACTGATAGTTTCGTTTCCGGTGCCCGATGATGATGAAGGGCTGTTCCAGACTTTTAAACATGATCAGCAACGTCTTGGCAAATGAAGAGGGGTCATTGATGTTGAAAATGGCTTGTTCCTTGCCGGCTTGCAATATCCGGGTCAAGAGCTGGCGTTCTTTTGTATCAATCCCTTTCCTCAGCTGTTCAACTCGCAGGTTGTTAAAAATGAAATCATAACGGATGTACTTGTTTTGTCTCACCAAATTGTCGATGACGTTGAACCGGGCTAAAATGTACAATTTCAATTTCCGGTCGGGTGGAAGAACGGAATCAGCAGCCCTTTGCAGCTTTTCGTTGATGCTCTTCACCTGGTCTTCTACAACATACTGATAAATCTCCTCCTTGCTTTTGAAGTGCATATATAAGGTCCGACGACTCATGTGCGCGGCGTTGGCGATATCGTTCATCGTGGCTTTATATACACTGATTTCTGTAAATAGTGATTTGGCTACATGAATGATTTTATTTTTAGTTCTGCTTAGTTTTGTTTTCATAGGCTGTCGTGAAATCAAATTTGCACAAACAGCGAATTTTTGTGCAAATTTAATTGTTTTTTCCAATATCTGATACAAAGATAGGAATTAAAAATTTATGACCAATATCCTATTTTATTGAAAATACCGGTGTATATTTGCACTCGATTACAGAAAATGGTGGAGTGGGAGAATGGAGCTAAAAATAATGCGGGAGTTTAAATATCCGATGTATGAATGTGACAAAGATTTCTTATTATAAGGAAAAGATTTTTTCAGCGCACTGGTTTCAGACTTGGGCAACTCTTTTGTTAGGGTCTATGGTGATTGCTTCGGGGTACACTTTTTTCATGACCCCTTATCAGATTGTGCCGGGTGGCATATACGGCATATCCACCATTCTGAACTGGAAACTGGGCTTTCCCATCGGTATGGCGGCGTTGTGTTTTAATCTGCCGTTGAGTTTGATTGGTTTCAAGATACTGGGGCGGGATTTCGGATTCCGTACTTTTATTTGTTTTTGGCTGGTGGCGTTTTTTGCGGACGGTATGCCTTGGATGCTGGAACACGTTTGCGGGTATTCGTCGGCATTTGCACATGACCCCCTGCAGTTGGTAAAGGGAGGGATAGACAATCCGGACTCGGCGAAGGAAGGAGTGTTGTTGGCGAGTATATTC
>CAMWQQ010000266.1 GCA_947176455.1 uncultured Odoribacter sp.
CTGGAAAAGATTCCCCAAAAACAGGAAGAGGAAAACTTTTTCTGGCAGATAGTCCGAACCGAGGTATATCAAAAAATCGAAAAAGCCGTGTCCGAATTGCCTCCGGAATGCGGACGGATTTTCCGTTTGGCTTATTTTGAACATTTGGATAATGCGGAAATCGCCGACCGGCTTTCTATCAGCATAAATACGGTGAAGGTGCAGAAGACAAAAGCAAAGCATACGCTTCGGGAAAAGTTGAAAGATATTTATCCATTGGTGGCGTTGGTATTATACGGTTTGTAATTCTATAAAGATTGGGGCAAAGAAGGGGAGGCTTTCCAGATTTCTTTCTGTTTATTTTTTTGACCTAAAAGTAAAAAAATGGCTTTTCGGGTAATCCTTTTTGTTGAGTTGTTTGTAATATATGCAAAAATCAACGCAGGAGACCTATGGAAAAGAATCCGTTCGAAATGGCGCGCCTTTTATGGACATTCCTTCGCCGAGAGTTGCCGGAACAAGAAGAAGTGAAGTTCGGGGAGTATATCGAACGGACACTCGCTTTGCGGGCTATTTATGAGGAGTTGCAGGACAAAGAGGAAACGGAGAAAGCGTTGGCTGTTTTTGCACGGTTCGATGCGGAAAAGGCGTTGAAAAAAGTACATCGCCGGCATCGGGGCAGAGCCTTTTTGCGTTTCCGGTATGCCGGTATTGCGGCTGTGGTGTGCGTGTTGTTGGGGACGGCGGTCTTTTGGGCAAGCCGTTATGAAAGGCCGACGGAAATAACGGACGGGCGGATGATTGCGGAAAGAAATGTCCGGATTGTATTGAAGACGGCAGGGGGACAGGTCTATGGATTGGATACCTTGTCGACCACCATAGAGGAGGGACAGCACGTGGTTTTTGCCAACCGTTCCGGTATGCTGAACGTGGCGGAACTTGCCGGGGACGGGGAAACGACTGCGGAGGATATGCAAGACAACGTGGTGGAGGTGCCTTACGGCGGAACTTATGTTCTGTGTCTCCAGGACAGCACGAAAATTTATCTGAATTCGGGCAGTCGTCTGGAATTCCCTTCCCGTTTCGCTACCGGTGAGCGAAGGGTGAAAATCAGCGGGGAGGCGTTTTTTGAGGTGACACATCATCCCGAATGGCCTTTTGTTGTTTCCTTGCCCGAAGGACAAGTCCGAGTATGGGGAACTTCTTTCAATGTCAAAGCCTATCCGGAAGAAGAGATGATTTTCACCACCTTGGTGGAGGGCAAA
Organism: uncultured Odoribacter sp.; assembly: GCA_947176455.1. GTDB lineage: Bacteria > Bacteroidota > Bacteroidia > Bacteroidales > Marinifilaceae > Odoribacter. Next base: position 1,245 of record CAMWQQ010000266.1, read on the forward strand.
GTGAGTTTCCGCCGGGAAGTCGGTGAGGAGACGCATCTACAGCCGGGCGAACAGCTCGGCTACCATAAGTCCGGCGGACAACTGGATCTTCGTCGGGTGGATACGCGATTGTACACGGCTTGGAAAGACGGCTTGTTCTGGTTTGAGGATATGCCTTTAGAGGAGATATTGAAAATGGTCGGACGCTGGTTCGATATGGAAATCGTTTACCTGAATCCGGAAATAAAAAATATGCGGTTCAGCGGAAAAATGAAAATGTATAGTTCTGTGGAGGATATTTTGAGAAAGTTTGAAAAATCGAACGAGATTGCTTTTCAACGAAAAGACAATGCGCTTATGGTGTATCGAAAATAATGAAGAAACGGGATTGGGGAATCCCGTTTCCCGTCACTCCGGTTATCGGAAGTAACCGGAAGACTGTTTAACTTAAATACATACAAATCTATGAAAAAAAAGTGGAATTTATTGCCGTCAATACGGCAATACCGAAAAACCAAATTCTGTATGTGCGTGAAGCTTACCTTGGTGCTTTTGCTGACGGCTTCACTGCACTTGTCGGCAACCAACATTGCCCAACAAATGAAGATTTCCCTGACGATGAACGATGCGTCGATGACGGATGTTTTCTCGGCTTTGGAAAAAATGACCCGTTATACGTTCCTGTATAAGAACGATTTGTTGGGGAAATGTGGCAAGGTGAATTTGCAGGCAAGCGATGAAACCCTGGAAACGGTCTTGGCAAGGATATTGCCTCCTTGCGGACTGTCCTGGCAAATCGATGACAATGTGGTCATCATCAAACGGCAGGACGAGCCTGTCCGGCAACAGGAAGAAATCCATATTTCCGGAAAGATTTCCGACAAGAACGGCAAACCCCTGCCGGGCGTTACGATTCTGTTGAAGAACATTTTTATGGGCGTAACCTCGGACGAGGACGGAAAATATGAAATCGTGATACCCGCCGTCAAGGAGCCGGTATTGGTCTATACATTCCTAGGGATGAAGCCGGTTGAGGTAAAGTATGTCGGTAAAAATGTGATTGACGTAACGATGTACGAGGATATCAAGGAAATGGATGAAGTGGTGGTTACCGGATACCAGCAGATTAAAAAGTCGAATATGGTCGGTTCCGCCAATTCTGTCAAGCGTGAAGAGTTGGTATTCGACGGTACGAACACGATAGAACAGATGTTGCAGGGAAAGTTGCCGGGAACGTTGGTGATGAACACCAGCGGTTTGGTCGGTGTACGCCAAAAAGTAAGGGTTCGCGGTACGTCCACTTTGTTGGGTAACCAGGAACCGGTATGGGTGGTGGACGGCATCATTCAGGAAGACCCGCTACCCTTCAAAACCCGGGAACTGGACGCCTTTGGAAATATCAGTCAGGACAACTTCGATATGGTGAAGGATTTCATCGGAAATGCGATTTCCTGGTTGAATCCCAACGATATACAGGATATTACCGTGTTGAAGGACGCTTCTGCCACCGTATTGTATGGCGTGAAGGCGGCCAACGGGGTGATTGTGATTACCACCAAGAAAGGACAAAGAGGACGAGTTTCGGTGAGTTACTCGGGAGGTGTCGCCGTGACGCCCAAATTGAACTATCGGAAAATGAATCTGATGAACTCCAAGGAGCGTATCGATGTATCTCGCGAAATCTATCAGAGGGGATTGATTGCCGACAATGGTCGGTCTTTGGAAACCGTAGGATATGAAGGCGCTTTGAAGCGTTATTTGAACAAGGAAATCACCTATGACCAGTTCGACCAGGAGGTAAAGCGACTGGAAGCGATGAACACGGACTGGTTCGACATCCTTTTCCGAAATCCGGTTAGTACCAACCACAGTTTGAGTATCTCCGGAGGAACGGAAACGATGAGCTATTACGGTTCTATCAACGCGATTATCAATAACGGTACCGCTCGGGGAAACGATTCCAAAACGTATAGCGGTTCTTTGCGGATAAACTCCCAGTTGAACAAAAAACTGACCGTCGGACTGGGA
>CAMWQQ010000267.1 GCA_947176455.1 uncultured Odoribacter sp.
ACGAGGACCAGGATGCCAAAGTCCGTTCCTTGTCCAATCTGGTCAATATCTATTTCCAGTCTGTCGGTTATAATTCCGTGTTGCTGTTGAATATTCCTCCGGACCGGAGGGGATTGATTCACGAAGTGGATGTTGCCCGTTTGAAGGAATTCGGAACGTACCTGTCTGCTGTTTTTGCCGACAATAAATTACCTGAAGGAAAAACGCCTCGGACGTTGAAACAAGGGGAATCCATTGAGTATGACGTCCTGCCGGGGGAGAAAGTCAATGTGTTTTTGCTCGGAGAGGACATTCGCAAGGGACAGCGGATAGAAAACTTTACGGTGGAAGGCTTTGTGGATGGAAATTGGCAGGAATTGGGTACGGGGACGACTGTCGGATACAAGCGGCTGTTGCGTTTCCCGGAATGTCAGCCGGAAAAGATGCGCGTGACGCTGGACCAAAGCCGTGCCGATGCGAACATCCGTATCGCCGGAGCTTATTGGGCGCCCGATTTGGAGGAACAGACAACCCTCGGGCAGCCTACGGCGGAACTGAAAAAGGCGTGGAAAATCCACGCTGTCGATTCGGAGGACAAGGAACACAAAGCGCAGGCGGCAATTGACGGAAATGCGACGACTTACTGGAAATCCGGCGAGACGGCAAACGGTCACCATCTGGATGTGGACTTGGGCAAGGAGTATGCGTTGACCGGTTTCACCTATACGCCTGCCCCTGCCGATGAATATGCCGGTACCGTCTTCCTTTACCGGGTTTATGCCAGCCGGGACGGACGGAACTGGACCCTTTGCGAGACAACCGGTGAATTCAGTAACATCAAAAACAACCCGATACCCCAGACCGTCCGCTTCAAGACGGCTTATCCCGCCCGTTACTTCCGTTTCGAGTCCGTCCGTGAAATGGACAACCGTCCTTTCATCACGGTAGGAGAACTGGATGTGCTGGTGAAGTAGGGGAATTTGGTTTATTTGCAACGGCGGTTGATTCAACCACCGTTGCAAATATTCGCATTGTTTCTTATCCCGACAATGTTTACATTGCCTATTTAATCACAATATTTATATATATTTGCACCGTGCGTCATTTCTCTTTGGAAGAAAATTTGTTTTTGGAGTGAGGGAAATGAGTGGTTGTTAATAGAATGATTGTGAATCAGAATATTATGAAGAGAAATTTATTTTATTGGGCATTTTGCCTGTTGTTGTTTGCCGGATGCAGTAAGGATTCGGCTGTGGAGAAGGACGATTCCCGGGAGGAACCGTCTGCGCAAGAAATTACGTTGGAGGTGTCTGTTTCCGACCTCGTGTTTGAGGCTTCGGGTGGTGTGAAGACGTTTGCCATTACCTGCAACGGGGAGTGGAAAATCAGTGGTGCAGGTGATTGGTGCACTGTGGATGCGGATGCCGGAAACGGCAATCGAACCGTGAGCGTGACGGCGGGTGCTTATGAGGGCATGGAAGACCGTAATGTGAATCTTACCGTGAAGTCGGGCGCCAAGACGCAGTTGGTGGGCGTGACGCAGAAGCACAAGGATGCCATTGTTCTTGCCAAGGACAAGCACGACGTTTCGCAGGATGGTGGTACGTTGACGGTGGAGGTGCTGAGCAATATCGATTACGAGGTGACCATTCCCGAGACGTTCCGGTCGTGGATTTCCCCGGCACCGGATTCAAAGGCTGTGGAAAGCAAAACCTACCGTTTCATTATCGCGGCAAACGACACGCCGGAGAGTCGCCACGGGTATATCGTATTCAGTGGCAATGAGGTGAATGACACGATTTCCGTCTACCAGGCACAGAAAGATTGCCTGCTGTTGGATCAGGATAGCTATGACGTGGCAGCTACTGGAGAGACATTCACCGTGGAGTTGAAGACGAACGTGGACTACGAGGTGGTGATGCCCGATGATGCGGATTGGGTGAGCCGTATGGAGACACGTGCGTTGCGGACAGACAAACTGTCGTTTTCCGTTTTAAAGAATGAAGGTCGGGATGACCGGAGTGCCTTGGTAGTCGTGAAGGATAAGAACAGCGAGCTTTCTGATACGCTTTGCGTGCGTCAGTCCGGTCGGGAAGTTTTGGTATTGTCTCAGGAGATATATCGGATTGGTGTGCTAGGTGATACGATAGCAGTACAGGTGAAAGAGGGTGTGGCTTGTGAGGTGACGATACCCACCGCTTTTCAGTCTTGGATAGTTTCTTTAGGGGAGACTTCTTCCGGAAGTTTCCGTTTTGCCGTCTTGGCGAATGTAGATTCCGACTTGAAAAAACGCGAGGGTTATGTCTTGTTTTCCGACAGTTCGTTGACGGACACGGTTTGGGTGGTTCAGGAACCTAAGGTGTTGTTCACGGAGACGATTTCCGGTGCTTCTTTCGATATGGTTTACGTGCAGGGTGGCACGTTCCGAATGGGGGCTTCGGAGGATGACGATGAGGCTTTGGATTGGGAAAAGCCTGTCCATGAGGTGACTTTGTCCGACTATTACATCGGCAAGTACGAGGTGACTCAGGGGTTGTGGAAAGCGGTCATGGGTGAGAATCCAAGTTACTTTCAGAAAGGTAACAATTATCCGGTGGAGTGTGTGAGCTGGAATGATATTCAGACGTTTTTAACCAAACTGAGCGAATTGACGGGCAAGAAGTATGTCTTGCCTACGGAGGCTCAGTGGGAGTATGCCGCCCGTGGCGGAGCGAAGAGCCAGGGTTACAAGTACAGTGGTGGCAACGATATTGACGAGGTCGCTTGGTATTGGGGTAATAGTGCAGAGAAATATTCTACTTCTCCTGTCGGTTTGAAGAAAGCCAACGAGCTGGGCATTTATGACATGACAGGTAACGTATGGGAGTGGTGCTCGGACTGGTATTCCTCAAATTATTACGCAAACTCGCCACAGACCGATCCTGCCGGTCCTGAGACGGGCTCTCGCCGCGTGGGCCGTGGTGGTAGTTGGAACCATGGTGCGCAGGACTGCCGGGTGTCGTATCGGTACGACAACCGCCCGGACGTCCGTTACATCGGTCTCGGCTTCCGGGTTGCCCTTTTGCCTTGAGTATGGAGGGCATTTGTCCTCTCGGCACTAAGCCAGCCGCAGGCTGATGCAGTATGCAGGGAAGCGAACGGCTTCCGGCATCAGCCTGTGGTCATGGCAGAATTTGAAAAAAAGATTGTATGGTGTAAGAAATAAGTTTTATTTTAACCGACAAAGGAAAAATGGGAGTGTTTAACAAATTCTCGCGCGTC
>CAMWQQ010000268.1 GCA_947176455.1 uncultured Odoribacter sp.
GAAAGAGAAAGTCCGGGCAAACGGATAGCTGGTACCCCTTTCTGTCTTCACGGACGAGATAACGAACAAATCATTGGTGTATGCCGTTATCTTCAAGCGTTCCAGGAATGAATTCTTTACGAAGTTGCATTCGCGGAAATCGTAATAGAGACTCAAAGAAGAAAGCGTGAACAGGTTGTACTTCTCAACGAAACGAGAGGTCGGCTGCGTAAGCGTGCGGTCGGTGACGGCCTTGAAGCGTGCCATATCGCCCTCTTTTTGCCAACGTCCAGTCAACACTCGACGGTCTACATTGTATTGCACCAAGGCATTTTCAACCTTGTCCACCAGCGTCTGGTTGTAATATTCGCCACCGAAGCGGTAATTGGCGGTAGCAGAGAAACCGAAACATTTGATTTCACCGTTGAACCCGACATTGCCGTTGAATTTGGGCTGAGCGTCTCCGCATACAATCTGGTCGGCAACATCGTACTCATAAGTGACGGTTCCGTCTTTCTTCAAGAAAATCTCTTTTCCGTTTTGCGGATCAATACCCAGAGAACGGACTGCCCAAATGGCACTCATGGAACATCCTTCGTAATATTTTACGGACGGCGTGATGATTTTTTCGCGATTGCCGGCATCATTCGGATCCGACATGGCATCTTTGTCCCGGGCATCATTCCAAGCACGCAAACTATTGGAAATTTTTTTCAGGGTATTTTTGTTGTTTGCCATACCTGCATACACGTTTATGTAATCGCGTTTGTTGTCGTACACCTTGTAGTTCAGGTATGCCTCCCAACCTTTGTTTTCCACTTCACCGAGGTTGGCAACATAAGTGGAGAAACCCGTGGTATAAGGTACCGTCACATTGGTAATCATTCCTTTCGTCGTGCCGATATAGTAATCAAAACGTGCAGTCAGACGATTGCGGAGAAGATTCAGGTCGACACCTGCATTGATGTCATATTTTTCCTGCCAGCGGAGAGCGCTGTTTGCCAGCCCTTTCACATACGAGCCTACGGCTCCGGCATAAGAAGAGGATTGATAATAGATAAACGTAGGAATCGCATCGTAAGAACTAAAGCCCTGGCTACCGGTGTAACCTACGGATGCCCTTAATTTGAAGCGGTTCATCCATTCAAGCGATTCCATAAACGATTCGTTGTGAACATTCCAACCGCCACCCACGCTCCAGAAGTGTCCCCAACGATTGTCGGCTCCGGTTTCGGACGAGCCGCTGAAACGATAGTTGACATCCAACAGGTAACGTTCATCGAACGAATAGTTGGCAGAAAGGATTCCACCGCAGGAACGCGAGATTCCTTCCGTTCCGGTAGGACGGGCGTCTTTCGCATATTGTACGGCAAAAGAAATATCGTTCATGTGGTCGCTGGCAAAACCTTCCGCCTGCATGCCCGTGGTTGAATAAACATTATCGCTAATGTTCAACTGGACATTGGTGAAAATCATGTGTCTCCCAAAAGAGAGAGAGTAACTCAAGCCGGCATCCGCATTCAAATTGGTATGTTTGCCGTCGGCTTTGTAATAAGAACCTTTTCTGAAAACATCCACCATCGTCGCAAAATCCGTATGATTTGCCGGTTTGAATTGATCTACGGTCGTAGTTTTCCGAACGAATCCGAAACGTCCCGTAAAACGCAAGTTATTCCGGATTTGCCATTCGATGTAGAAATTATCGGTGATATTGGTATAAGTGTTGTTATCGATGGTATTCAAGGTCGTGTTGTACAATGGATTGAAAACCGATGTCGTCTGACCTCCGCTCATCATATAGCTGAATTGCTTGATAAAGTTTCCGTTTTCATCGTAAAGGCGACTATAAGGATTCAAACGGCAATAGGTGTCGAATGTACCGTAAGGCGATTCGTTGCTGTCGTTATAATCAATGGTCAACTTATTACGGAAAATCAAATCTTTGATTCGGTATGACAAGGTAACCCCTCCACTGAAGGTGTTTCGGTTAGACCCTTTCATAACCCCCTCGATATTGTTATATGAAAGGTCAACTCCATACAACATGGCATTATCGCCTCCTTCCAGGTAGAGGGAGTGTTTGTGTCCGACACCTACCCGAGCAGGCTGGGCTTTCCAATCGGTGTTGGCGCCTTTCAGCACTTCATTCAACTTGGAGGTATACACTTTGTCCAAGGCGATTTGATTCTCGGCATTCCCGTCGGCATCCTGAAACAATCCGGCACGACGTTCCACTTCCAGTTTATCCCAGGAATCACACAAATCATAGCTACTTAAATCCGGAGCTTCGATATTCAAACTACCGGTGTAAGTCAGTTTCAGGCGTCCGGATTTCGGACGTATGGTTTCAATGACCACAACTCCGTTGGCAGCTTTGGAACCATAAATGGCTTTTGCTGTGGCATCCTTCAAAAGCGTAAGGCTTTCCACCTGGTTCATATCCAAGTCCAGAATCTTGGTCAATTCGGTTTCAAAGCCATCCAATATAAACAAAGGCTGATTGGCACTTGAAGCATACTCGCCCTGAACGTCAGCAATGGTACTGCTACCCCGCATCTGATAATCTGGCAAAGCATTCGGATTAGAACCGGCAGACAGATTCTCGACTTGCATAAAAGAAGGATCGATGTTTTTCAGGCTTTGCAATATATTCGCATTTCCTACCCGTTGCAATTCTTCTTTTTTCATCGTAGTCACCGACCCGGAAAAAGTGTTTGCCTTACGGGTGAACATACCGGTAACGACCACTTCTTCCATTTCCTCCGTGGCAGGTTGCAAGGTCACGTTCAATTCCGGTTGTCCCGTGTAGGTAACTTCTTTGACTTCCATACCGACAAAGGAGTAGACCAACACGGTATTTTCTCCGTTACCCGGCACCACCATGGCGTATTGGCCGTCCAAGTCGGTTGCCGTTCCCACGCTCGTGCCTTTGATGACAATGGTCACGCCCGGCAGGGGCTGGCCTTTCTCGTCCGTGACTTTACCCGTGACTTTCAAGCTCTCCCGCACTTGTGGCGCTTGTTTCTTGCGGATCACCACGTTGTTCTGGTCAATGGAATAACTCAATCCCTTGTCCGACAGCAATCTATCCAACGCCTGGGTTAGAGAAACGTTTGCCAGGTTGACGGAAACGGCATTGAAACCGCGCAATTCATCGGAATTGAAGAGGAAATTGTAGTGAGTCTGTTTCCGCAATTCCTCTATGGCTTTCACCAATGTTTCACCCTGGCAGTTCAAAGTGACCG
>CAMWQQ010000269.1 GCA_947176455.1 uncultured Odoribacter sp.
GCCACAGGCTTAATCCTGTCGGGCTTCACCAGTTTCAGGCACAAGGCAACAAAAAGCAACATCATTCCAATGACGCTTCCCGGAATAAACCCGTTGACCAGCCAGCCGACCAATTCGCCAAGCACCCAAAAAAGCAACACGATAAAAATACCAGACAACATATTCATCCAAACTAAACATTCAATACGATTCCGGCACCGAAACGTCCAGCAGCCTTGCCGTCCCTGCGATAAGAAAAGAAATGCCCCGGATGACAGACGGAGCACATCCCCGACACTTCGATATGTTTCGGCTTCAAACCGACACTCAACAGCTCTTTCCGATTGGCTTCCCACAAATCCACCTGAAACTTGCCCGGAGCTTTCCCGGCAAACACGACATCCTCTTCCGGAAACAAACAACGGAAACGAGCGGCGACCTCCTCGTCCACTTCGAAACAGCATTTCCCGATGGACGGACCGATTCCGGCAAGTACATCCTCGGGACGACTCCCGAATCGCTCCTTCATCATCTCCACCGCCTCCACCACAATCCGGGCAACCGTGCCTCTCCAACCGGCATGCACGGCAGCAACGACCCGTCCGACAGGGTCGTACAGCAACACCGGTACGCAATCCGCCGACAAAACCATCAGGCACACGCCCGCCTCGGCAGTCACCAAGGCATCGGTATCCGGCAAACGGCTTTCCTTGTCCAATGCGCCCCTTCCCGCATCTCCGGCTATCACCACGCCCACCCGTGCGGAATGCACCTGATGCGCCGTGACCAGACGTTCCGCCTCAAATCCGACAGCCTTCGCCAGACTCAACCGGTTCTGCCGAATCAAATCGGCATCCGCCTCTTCGGAGAAACCGATGTTCTTCGCACCGGAAGACACAAAATGGTTCACTCCCGGACAACCCGACAAATGCTGAAACCGATAAAAAGGGAAATCCCCGTTACGCTCAAACAACATCGCTCTTCATATTTCAGACAAAAGTAATTCAGGAAACCCTCAAATCCTAAATTCACGGTACAAAAACCGACCGCAAAAAAGTTTTCATTTTTCTTTGCAGTTTATAGTGAATGATTTATCTTTGCAGACCGATAACGAAAAGAACAATTATAAAATTTACATACAATGAAAAAGGGCATACATCCTGAGAATTACAGACTGGTGGCGTTTAAAGATATGTCTAACGGCACGACAACCATTACCAAATCAACGGCTGCGACCAAAGAGACCATTGAAATCGACGGTGTTGAATATCCGCTGGTAAAATTGGAAATCTCCAATACTTCACATCCGTTCTATACGGGTAAAATCAAATTGGTCGATACTGCCGGTCGTGTAGACAAGTTCATGAACCGTTACAAAGACCACTTGGAAAAAAGAAAGAAATAAATTCTTTACCGATGATATGAAAACGCTGCTCCCGGTGGGCAGCGTTTTTCTTTCCGCTCCACATACCATGGCATGGGATTTGCGCTATATGCCGAGAGTCTTGTTTTTCTTTGAAAGAATGACACAATGGCAGTCTTTTGAAGCGCAGAATTTTTCATAACAACCAAACAAGAGAGGAAAAATAAATGGATAAAATAAATCTGAAAGCAGTACTGTTAGAGCATATTGATGAAGATTCGGCAGATTTTCTGCCCATCGTGGGGGACGAGAAAGAACTGCTGAATGACAATATGCAAATTCCCGACACCCTGCCAATTTTACCGCTCCGGAACACCGTGCTGTTTCCGGGGGTCATCATTCCGATAAATATCGGCAGGATGAAATCTCTGCAACTGATTCGGGATTCCTACAAACAAAACGCCATGATCGGCGTGATTGCCCAAAAGGATACCAACACCGAAAATCCGGGAATGAACGACCTGTATAAAATAGGTACGGTGGCTTCCATTCTGAGAATACTGGAAATGCCGGACGGCACCACGACCGCAATCATACAGGGGAAAAAGAGATTTGAACTGGAAGACATCCTCTACGATGAACCCTACCACGTAGGCAAAATCCTGACCAAAAGGGAAGAAAGCCTTCCCGAAAACGACCCGGAATACAACGCCATTTCCGAATCGCTGAAAGACATGGCGGGAAAAATCGTCAAGTATTCCAGCAACATTCCCAATGAAGCGGGCTTCGCCCTAAAGAACATCGAAAGCATGTTGTTCTTGATTAACTTCATTTCATCAAATACCGACATCGACTACCGGAACAAGCAGGATTTACTGGAAATCAACGATTTGAAGCAAAGAGCCATCAAACTGCTGGAAATCCTGAGCAAACAGGTCAGCCTGCTGGAATTAAAAAACGATATCCAGAAAAAAGTAAAAATGGATATCGACAAACAGCAAAGAGAATATTTCCTGCACCAGCAGATGAAAACCATTCAGGACGAACTGGGCGGGAACCCGGCGGATGAAGAAATCCAGGAGTTGGAAGAACTTGCCAACCACAAAAAATGGGACAAGCACGTGCGGGAAGTTTTCAACAAGGAACTGAACAAGCTGAAGAGGTTGAACCCGACCACTCCCGACTATTCGGTACAGTCCAATTACTTGCGTGAAATGCTGGACCTCCCCTGGAATCATTGTTCCCAGGACAATCTGGACCTGAATCACGCCAAGAAGATTCTGGACGCCGACCATTTCGGACTGGAAAAGGTAAAGGAAAGAATACTGGAATACCTAGCGGTGCTGAAGTTGAAAGCGGACATGAAATCTCCCATTCTGTGCCTGTACGGGCCTCCGGGTGTCGGCAAAACCTCGTTGGGCAAATCCATTGCCAAAGCCATAAACCGCGAGTTCGTGCGGATGTCGCTGGGAGGGCTACACGATGAGTCGGAAATCCGGGGACACCGGAAAACCTACATCGGAGCCATGCCAGGACGGATTTTGCAGAACATCAAAAAGGCGGGCACGTCCAATCCGGTATTCATATTGGATGAAATCGACAAGGTAGGCACGGATTTCCGAGGCGACCCGCAATCCGCCCTGCTGGAAGTGCTGGACCCGGAACAAAACAGCAGTTTCCACGATAACTTCCTCGACATCGACTACGACCTGTCGAAAGTGATGTTCATCGCCACGGCTAACGATCTGAGTACCATTGCCGCACCCTTGCGAGACAGAATGGAAATCATCGAAGTAAGCGGTTATCTGCTTGAAGAAAAAAGAGAAATCGCCAAACGCCAC
>CAMWQQ010000270.1 GCA_947176455.1 uncultured Odoribacter sp.
GTTTACGGTGCCTTCGTTGGTGAAATCGCAGTTCATGGCTTCCGGCGTGAGGATAGGAGTATCAACTTCGATGCCCATGAGAGACCAGGTGCCGGAACTGATAAACGCCCAGTTGTCGCCTTCGGCTTCAATGGATGCCAAGGCACTGGCGGTGTCGTGCGAACCTACGGCGACGACCTTTACGCCGGCTCCTCCGACTTCGGCTACCACTTCCGGGGATAATTCCCCGATGACCGTTCCGGAAGGTACGATGGGTTGCATCAGGTGACGGGGGATATTCAGCCGTTGAAAGAGGCTGTCCGCCCATCCTCCGGTGGCGTGATGAAAGAGTTGGGAGGTGGAGGAAATGGTATATTCATTGACGGCGACGCCGGTCAGGAAATAATTGAACAGGTCGGGCGTGAACAGCAGTTTGTCTGCGATGTTCAGAACGGGGTCATGGGCGAGTACCATGCTATACAACTGGAAAACCGTATTGATTTCCATGAACTGGTTGCCGGTCAGGGCATACAATTCTTCCCGAGGAATGACCTGAAACACCTTTCCCAGAATCCCGGAGGTACGGGAGTCCCGGTAACATACCGGATTGGCTACCAGATGACCGTTGCGGTCGATGAGGCCGAAATCCACGCCCCAGGTGTCCACGCCGATGCTGACAATCTCGTCGTATCGGGCGAATGCCTTTTTCAGTCCGGTTTTCAATTCTTCAAATAAAGCCAGAAAATCCCAGTAAACCGTACCCCCCAGACGAATCTGGCGGTTGGGAAACCGGTGTACCTCGTCGAGCCGGATGTCTCCTTCTGGAAGTACCGTGCCGACGATGACCCGTCCGCTTCCCGCACCGAAGTCTGCTGCAATGTATCTCATGTTTGCCGTGTCCGTTATTTGGTGATTTTACCGAGGATATACTTGTCCAGGTCCTCGATTTCATTCGGGGTAAGCGTATGATAGTTCATGCCTGAGCGGAGAATGATTTCGCACGCCATTTCCAGAAATTCGGCTTTTTCGATGGCGTCGTTGAAATCTTTTCCGACGAACACTTGGCCGTGTTTTTCCAGGATGACCGAGTCGTGGTTTTGCATCGCTTCGCATACCGCCTTTGCCAGTTCGGGAGAGCCGGGACGGTAATAGGGGACAATGGCGATTTCACTACCGCAGTGACAGGGAAGTTCCGCCGTGACGTTGAAATTGTCCGGTTTGTTTTTCATGCAGGCGACCGTTGTGGCAAAAATGCTCTGGCAATGCAGTACGACATTGACATCGGGACGGTTGCGCATGACTGTCAGGTGAAACGTACTTTCCATAGACGGCTTGACTCCGTTGATGCATTCGCCGGTGGCGATTTTGCAGATAGAAACCTGTTCTTTTCTCAACTCCGGTACCCAGGAACCCGTACCCGATACCAGTGCCAGTTCGCCGATGCGCCAAGACAGATTTCCGCTGCTGCACCGGGTCAGTTTGCGGTCGCCAACCTTGTGCGCTGCCGCAAGAAATTGTTCGATATGCTGATTGGTGATTTCCATAATCTATTGTCAGTGAGAGGGGCGTATGCCCGTATGTGCTTTAGGCACATACGGGTACGCCGTGGATTATTTGTACAATGCTCCGTAATTCGCGCAAGCCCGGTAGTCGGCACCTTCCGGGTCCATGCCGAAAGCGTTCCATGCGCTGGGGCGGAAAATCTTGTCCGGAGACACGTTGTGCATGCAGACCGGAATCCGGAGCATGGAAGCTAGGGTAATCAGGTCGGCACCGATGTGTCCGTAGCTGATGGCTCCGTGATTGGCTCCCCAGTTGTTCATGACGGAATACACGTCCTTGAATGCACCTTCGCCGGTCAGACGGGGGGCAAACCAAGTGGTCGGCCAGGTCTTGTCGGTACGTTCGTTCAGCGTTTTGTGGATTTCCGGATCGATGTCCACCGTGTAACCTTCGGCAAGCTGTAATACGGGTCCCAGTCCTTTGACGATGTTGACGCGCATCATGGTTACGGGCATACCTCCTTTGGACAGGAAATTGGAGGAAAAACCGCCTCCCCGGAAATAGTCGCGGTTTGCCGGATACCAGGTCGTGGCTTTCAGACACTTTTCCGTTTCTTCCTCGGTGATTTCCCAGAAAGGCTTCATGGCCGGTTTGCCGTCTTTGGTTTGTTCTCCGCATCCGTCCAATGTGGCTGCGCCTGAGTTAATCAGGTGAATGATGCCGTTTGCGGCGTCTCCGGTCAGTTTCTTCCCGGTCACCCGTTCAACGGCGGCAGGGCTCCAGTAAGTGCGCACGTCGGCGAAAATCTGGGCGCTGTTGGTCAACAATTTACCGAACAGCATGGCAACCCCGTTCAGGGAATCATTTTCAGTGGCGAACACGAATGCTTCGCGGATGCCGTTCCAATCGAAAGAAGTGTTCATGAACGCTTCCGCAAAGTCGCCATTGGGCATGTGGTCCGTCCATTGGCGTTGTCCCTGAAAACCGCCGGCAATGGCATTGTGTCCCAGCGCTTCCTCCTTGAATCCCATTTCCTTTAATTTCGGATTACCGCACATCAAATCGCGGAAAACGATGAACATTTTAACCACATATTCCCAGTCGGCATCCAGTTCAATCCGGTTCTTTTTCTTCTTTTGGGCATTGAAATCGGTGCCTTCATTGACTTTGCAGTGCTTTTCAGTCCATGCCATGGCCTTGGCGTATTCCGCCTTGTCATAAATGCCTTCGTCGATTCGGCGGATGACTTCCGTCATGTCCACTTGTTCGTTGCGCATGCCTAAGTAAGTCTGGAAGAAATCGGCGTTGACGATGCTTCCGGCAATACCCATGGCAACGTTGCCGATAGACAGGTAGCTTTTGCCTTTCATAGTTGCCACGGCAATACCGGCACGGGCAAAGCGCAGCAATTTTTCCTTGACGTCTTCCGGAATGCTTTTGTCGCCAGCATCCTGAACGTCACGTCCGTAGATGCCGAATGCCGGCATGCCTTTCTGGCTGTGTCCTGCCAATGCCGCTGCCAGGTACACTGCACCCGGGCGTTCGGTGCCGTTGAAGCCCCAGATAGCCTGTGGCAATCTGCCGTCGTAGTCAATGGTTTCGCTGCCGTAGCACCAGCAAGGAGTCACCGAGATGACAACACCGACCCCTTCCTTGCGGAATTTTTCGGCGCAGGCGGCTGCTTCCGGAACGCGTCCGAT
>CAMWQQ010000271.1 GCA_947176455.1 uncultured Odoribacter sp.
GTCCGCAACTGCATCCGTTGCAGCAAATGCGTTTCGGCATGTCCGATGGGGCTTGAACCCTATTTGCTGGCAAAACTGTCGACGCTCAATATGCTGGAACGTCTGGAAGAGGAGAAAGTCATGGATTGTATCGAATGCGGTTCCTGTAGTTTCACTTGTCCGTCCGCCCGTCCCCTGCTGGATTACATCCGCTTGGGCAAAGCCCGGACCGGTGCCATGATTAGAAACCGCAAGAAATAACCATGAGCGGTTGCACGGGTTGAACAATCCGACCGCTCAGGATTTTAAATATGAAATTAAAAATCTAAAATATGAAATTATTAGTATCCCCTTCTCCTCACGTGCATAGCGGTGACTCCATTGAAAAAAACATGTACGGAGTTCTTATTGCACTTATTCCGGCATTCATTTGCTCGGTGCTGTTTTTCGGAATGGGAGCCATTATCGTGACACTGACTTCGGTGCTTGCCTGCCTGTTCTTTGAATATGTCATTCAAAAGTACCTGCTCAAGCAACAACCGACCATTTTCGACGGTTCCGCATTGATAACCGGTGTTTTGCTGGCGTTCAACGTTCCCTCCAACCTGCCCGTATGGATTATCATCATCGGGGCTTTGGTGGCTATCGGCATCGGTAAAATGAGTTTCGGAGGATTAGGCTGCAACATCTTCAATCCCGCCCTGGTGGGACGTGTGTTCCTGCTGATTTCCTTCCCGGTACAGATGACCACCTGGCCGGTGGCTCAAGGCTTTGCCGGTTCATACACGGACGCGCAGACGGGAGCAACTCCCCTGGCGTTGCTCAAGGAAGCCGTAAAGACGGGACAATCGGTCAGCGACGTACTTTCCGCCGATACGTTCATCGGATATAAAAACATGTTTCTAGGACAAATGGGCGGAAGCCTCGGTGAAGTGGCAACCCTGGCATTGCTAATCGGTTTTGCCTATATGCTGGTTCGCAAAATCATCACTTGGCACATCCCCGTTACCATTTTCGCGACAGTAGCCGTATTTTCCGGCATCCTGCACCTTTGCAATCCGGAACAATTCGCCGGACCGTTATTCCACCTGCTGTCAGGAGGTATGATGCTGGGAGCCATTTTCATGGCTACGGACTACGTAACCTCCCCCATGAGCCATAAAGGCATGTTCATCTTCGGGGCAGGCATCGGCATCCTCACCGTCGTTATCCGTGTATTCGGCGCATATCCGGAGGGCATGTCCTTTGCTATCCTGATTATGAACGCATTCACACCGCTAATCAACCGGTATTGCAAACCCACCCGGTTTGCATAAACCCATAAAACGAAAGATTATGGCAAAGAAATTAGAGTCAAACTTTATCAATATGGTCGTGGTGCTTTTCAGCATCAGCCTTATCGCTTCGGCAGGTGTGGGCTACGTGTATACCCTCACGGAAGGACCGATTGCGAAAGCCGCCCAGCAGAAACAACAGGAAGCGATCGGTAGCGTCATGCCCGGAAAATTCGACAATGACCCGACTGCAGACAAGTGGAGCAAGGAAGTGGACGGCGAAACACTGGAATTTTATCCCGCAAAACTCAACGGCGAACTCATCGGCACGGCCGTGAAGACATTCTCCAACAAGGGTTTCAACGGACACATCGAAATCATGGTCGGCTTCAAACCCGACGGTAGCATTCACGATTATTCCGCATTGGTGAACAAGGAAACGCCGGGACTGGGCAGTAAAATGAACTTCTGGTTCCGAGAAGGTAATCCCGGAAACGTGAAAGGCAAAACACCCGGAACCGCCGGACTGAAAGTGAAAAAAGACGGTGGCGACGTGGATGCCATTACGGCAGCGACCATCTCCTCCCGTGCTTTCATGGACGCCATCAACCGTGCCGCTGCAGCCCTTGAAGGAGCGGACGCCACTTCGGGAGCCACACAACAGAACCAATAACCGTAAAAACATTTGAACATGAGTCATATCAAAACATTTACCAACGGACTGTTCCGGGAGAATCCCACCTTCTCCCTCCTTCTGGGCATGTGCCCCACGTTGGGTGTGACCACCTCCGCCTTCAACGGCATGGGTATGGGACTGGCAACCACTTTCGTGCTGGTGATGTCCAACCTGGTCATTTCCCTCGTCGCCAATCTGATTCCCGACAAGGTGCGCATTCCCTCCTTCATCGTCATCATTGCGGCGTTCGTTACCATAGTGGACTTCTCCATGCAGGCTTACGTGCCGGCATTGTATGAATCCCTCGGTCTGTTCATTCCGCTGATTGTGGTGAACTGCATCGTGCTGGGACGTGCAGAGGCGTTTGCTTCCAAAAACGGCGCTATCGCTTCTATCTTCGACGGTCTGGGCATGGGCTTGGGCTTCACCATGAGCCTTACCTTGCTGGGAGCCATTCGCGAACTGCTGGGCAGTGGCAAAATCTTCGACCTCACGATTATGAGCGACCAATACGGCATGATTGCCTTCGTACTGGCTCCGGGAGGATTCCTCGTACTGGGTTTCCTCATCGCCATTGTGAATCACTTGAGAAAAGCAAACTAACCCTTAAATGAAAGCAAAATGGAATACATAATGATATTTATCTGGGCTGTATTCGTCAGCAATGTCGTACTGGCTCAATTCCTGGGCATCTGCCCCTTTCTGGGAGTATCCAAGAAAGTTTCCACGGCTGTCGGTATGACCGGTGCCCTGACCTTTGTCATGATTCTCGCCACACTGGTGACTTTCATCATCCAGAAAAGCATTCTGGACAAATTCGGCATCGGATTCATGCAGACCATTACCTTCATCCTGGTAATAGCCGCTCTCGTGCAGATGGTGGAAATCATCCTGAAGAAAGTAAGCCCTTCCCTGTATCAGGCACTGGGCGTTTTTCTGCCCTTGATTACTACCAACTGTGCCGTACTGGGTGTGGCAATCATGGTCATTCAGAAAGACTTTAACCTGTTGCAATCTTTGGTTTTCGCCGCTTCCACCGCTATCGGTTTCGGCTTGGCGCTGACGATTTTCGCAGGTATCCGCGAACACCTGGAACTGGTTGCCATTCCGAAAGGAATGAAAGGCTCTCCGATAGCCCTGCTGACCGCCGGCTTGCTGGCAATGGCATTCATGGGCTTCTCCGGAATCGTACAGTTATAAATCCGACTCGGCTTGAACATCCGGAAATCCGTATCGTTCAAGCCGAGTTT
>CAMWQQ010000272.1 GCA_947176455.1 uncultured Odoribacter sp.
CCCAATGGTTTCGGAATCATGTCCCGGGACAGCAGCATGGAATTGTTCGGGACGGTCGGGTTGTTGTATATCATGTTCATTGCCGGTCTGGAAATTGACATGGCGGACTTGCGGAAAAATTATGGCAAGACGTTGCTTTTCGGTTTTTACACGTTTGCTATCCCGATGCTCATGGGCGTGTTGACGGGAGTGTATTGGCTGGGTTTTTCTTGGCCGACATCGGTGTTGCTTGCCAGTATGTACGCATCTCATACGTTGATTACTTATCCGATTGTCAGCAAGTACGGTATCACGAAGAACAAGGCGGTAAGCATTGCCATTGGCGGTACGGTGATTACTTGTATCCTGGCTTTGTTGGTTTTGGCGGTGGTCGTGGGGATGTCTACCGGTGAAATCAATCATCGTTTCTGGATGAAACTGGGGATTTCGAGTGTGGTGTTTATTGCCGTGGTCGTGGTGGTATTCCCGATGCTCGGTCGTTGGTTTTTTAAACGCTATGAGGATTCGGTCGGTCAATATATTTTTGTATTGGCATTGGTATTTCTGGCGTCGTTTCTGGCGGAGGCCGCCGGGCTGGAGGCAATCATCGGGGCATTCTTGGCGGGTTTGGCGTTGAATCGCTTGATTCCGAATACCTCGGCATTGATGAACCGGATTGATTTTGTGGGGAATGCCATATTCATCCCTTTCTTTTTGATAGGGGTGGGCATGTTGGTGGACGTGCGTACCTTTACCTCCGGGTGGACCGCTTTGCTAGTTGCCGTCGTCATGGTCGGTGTCGCCACGGCTTCAAAGTTCATTGCGGCGTGGGCTACGGAAAAGAGTTTCAAATTGACCCGGGACGAAGGTCGCTTGTTGTTCGGGTTGAGCAATGCTCAGGCTGCCGCAACGTTGGCCGCCGTGTTGATTGGCTACAAGGTGATTGTGGGAACGGATGAGGCGGGCAATCCGATTCGTTTGTTGAATGAGGACGTTTTGAACGGAACCATCGTTATGATTCTCTTCACTTGCACCATTGCTTCGTTTGTTACCCAACGGGCGGCGCAGAACATTGCCATATCGGAGATGAACGGTGACCGGATTGGTGACGACGAACAGGAGCGGATATTGATTCCTTTGAGCAATACGGAGACGGTAGGGGAATTGATAAATCTGGGTGTTGCCATAAAATCGCGCAGGAACAAGGCGCAAATGGTGGCGGTGAGCATCATCAAGTCCGACAATACGGACCGTTCGGCGGAGAAGGCCTCGGAACTCTTGCTGGAAAAGGCCGCAAAAGTGGCGGCCGCGGCGGAGCATCACGTGGAACCGGTGTTGCGTTATGATTTGAACATTGTCAACGGCATCCGGAATGTCGTCAAGGAACACAAGATTACGGACATCGTATTGGGATTGCGGACCCAGCAGGATATTTCCGACACGTTTCTCGGCAAACTGACGGAGGAAGTGTTGAGCAAATGTGCCACGACGACCATGGCTTATCGTCCCATGCAGCCCATGTCTACGGTAAAGAGGTATGTCGTGGTGATTCCGGAGAACGCTGAAAAGGAGGTGGGATTTCCTTATTGGCTGATCAGCGTGTGGAATATGGGCAAAAATTTGGGAACCAAGTTTGTTTTCTATGGTCATGCACACGTGTTGGATATTTTGAGAATGGTGCATACGAAGCATGCGATCAATGCCGAATTCAAGGAGTTTACCGATTGGGAGAAATTCGTGGAAGTATCCCGCGAGATGCAGGAAAACGATGCGCTGATGCTGGTGATGAGCCGTCCTGCCTGTCCGTCCTATTCCCGGCACATGGAGTATGTGCCCACCTACATCAACAAGTATTTCAACACCATCAACTGCATTTTGATTTATCCGGTGCAATTGGGAGTGGGAGAAGAAATCAGCACTTTCCGGAGCATCTCCATGATTAATCACCTTGAGGGCATGGATGGTTTGGTCCAGGTGCTGGGAAAACTATTTCGGAAAAATAAATAATCAACCGGGAATGACAGTGTCGGGTATCGTTGTGCAAACGGTACCCGATTTTTTAATACCTATTTTTAGGTATAATAAGATGCTTTGATTATGCTTATCTTTGTATGATAATTTGGAAGTGTGATGGAGAATGATTATTTAAAACTTTCGGATATACCTACGGGGGAAGAGTGTGTGATTGTGAAGGTGCACGGACACGGCAGCTTCAGGAACCGGATTGTGGAAATGGGTTTCGTGAGGGGGGAGAAAGTGGCGGTGGTCAGAAATGCGCCTTTGCACGACCCGATTGAATACCGGTTGATGGACGGGCATATCTCGTTGAGACGGAGTGAAGCGCAACTGATAGAGGTGGTGCGTATATCCAATGAAGAGCAGGAAGGATTTAACGGAACTTTTACGGAATCCGAGATTGCCCGACAAATCAGGGAAAAGTCGAGAACGATTGACATTGCCTTGGTGGGCAATCCGAATTGTGGCAAGACCTCTTTTTTTAACCGTGCCACCGGTCTGCGGGAAAAGGTGGGTAATTATAGCGGAGTGACCGTTGATGCCAAACAAGGTGTTTTTCACTACAAGGGATACAAAATCAATTTGATAGATTTGCCGGGGACTTATTCGATTACCGAATATACGCCGGAAGAGATTTACGTTCGGGAGTACCTCACGAAACATCATCCGGATTTGGTATTGAATGTGGTGGATGCTTCGTGCCTGGAACGGAATCTGTATTTGACAACCCAGTTGATTGACATGAACATCCGGGTGGTCATGGCATTGAATATGTTCGATGAATTGACGGCGACAGGAGCCAAACTGGATTACCGTTATCTGGGGCAGTTGCTGGGTATTCCCGTTATTCCGACCACGGCATCCCGGGGCATCGGCATTACCGAGGTTTTGGATAAAATCATCGAGGTATTTGAGGACCAGGCACAGGAATCCAGACACGTGCACATCAATTACGGGCAAGAGATCGAAGATGCCATTCGGCGGATAAAAACGGAAGTGACGCCTAACAGGAGTGTTACCGATGAGTTGACGCCCCGTTATGTTGCCATAAAGTTATTGGAAGACGACCGGATCATGAACGAGCAGTTGGCTGCCGTGCCGAATTACGAGCGGATTCAGGAAGTTGCCCGGAAAGAGATTCAACGTCTGGAAAAAGAGTATAAGGAGGATACCCGTTCG
>CAMWQQ010000273.1 GCA_947176455.1 uncultured Odoribacter sp.
CAATCCCCGTTTCACAATCCACATTAATCAGTTTGGCGTTTATCGGTTTGCCGAAAATATGGACGATTCTCTGCCGAAGCCCCGATGCCGGCAAGTTGTATATGGTCGTACCGTTGTTGGTCAACGTAAAACTCACTTGGGAGTTGGTCAGCGCCACCCGCAAAAATTCCGTCGTGATGTTCCGTAGTTCGGTTGCATCCGATTTCAAGAACTTGCGGCGTGCCGGAATGTTGTAGAACAGATTCTTGACGGCTATGTTGGTGCCTTGCGGCGTATTTACCGACTCCTGGCTTTTCACTTCCGAAGCGGCGATGAAAAGGCAGGTGCCCAATTCCTCGTCCACCTGTCGGGTCTTGGTCTCGACTTCGGCAACAGAAGCAATGGAAGGCAACGCCTCTCCGCGGAATCCGAAGGTATGGATACTGAACAAATCCTGTGCCGATGCTATTTTGGAAGTAGCGTGCCGTTCAAAAGCCATACGGGCATCCGTGGGCGACATCCCTTTCCCGTCGTCAATGACCTGAATCACAGACTTGCCCGCATTTTTTAAAATGACCTGAATGTTCTGCGCTCCGGCATCAATGGCATTTTCCACCAATTCCTTGACAACGGATGCCGGGCGTTGCACCACTTCTCCCGCCGCAATCTGATTGGCTACGGCATCCGGCAACAAATGAATGATATCCATAATTCTCTGGTGTCTTTACATTTACAATCCGAACATCCGAAGAAGACTTTCCGGATTTTTCACGAACACGTAAAAAGCCGCGATGAACAGCAAAATCAGAATCATAAACAGGCGAATGGTCCGGGCTGAACCGATACTGCCACGGGCGGCTTTTCTCCTTTCATATTCCTGCCTGAATTGTCCCTGGATGTTGGGGATATATCGCCCGTCATCATCCTTCAATCCCAGTTCCGCCCTAATTCTTTTTTCCCGCAACTCCCGTTCCTCTTTTTCCGGGTCCCAATAGCGGGGTTGCAGATTGAATCTCCTGTATTCAGGTTTCTTAAACAGTTCAAACATAAGGCTAATCGTTTATCGGATTATGATTTTATATCGCTTGCCGGTTCCTTCCCCTTCCGGCTTCCGAAATGCCGGTTCACCCATTTCGGCACAATCAGCACCCCGGCAAACAGATAGGGGTAATAAGTTATTAATCTCCACAGGATTGCCATGGCAATGGCGACTCCGGCACCGGGCAGGAACTCGCCCAGGTATTCCTTGAACACGAATTCCGCAAAACCGCTTCCCCCCGGCGTAGGGCTAACCAACATCATAATCCACATCACCAACTGGCGGGCAAAAATCAGGAATTGAGCCGGCCAGTCGTAACGCCCCGCCCAGAATGCCATTAGCAAGGCATTGACCACCCAGTAACGGGCGGTCCAGGAGAAAAAAGTCGCCCCGAAAGTCTTCAACCAAAATGAAAAGGGCTTGCGACGCAATTCGTAGGAGTTCCGGATAATGTCCGAACCCGCTTCATGGGCACTATGCCGCCATTTGCGCAACAATTTCAACTTGAAACACTTCATCAACAGATATTTCAACCCCCTCGGATTTTTAAACAGCCCGTAACTCAAGATGCTCAGATAAGCCAACTTGACGGAGTAACCACCGACGGCAAACCAAACCAGACTCGTGCTTATCCCCTGTCCCACTCCCGGCATATTCCACAAAGCGCTCTGACTCACGCTCAGCAGGATGATAGGGAACATCAGGATGAAATAGAGTTCGTCCAGAAAAGAGGTCGCCATAACCATCGCTGAACTGCGCCCCACCTTTATGCCCTCCTTGTTGACGAACAGAATGGCAAGGCTGGTACCGCCAATGGCAGACGGAGTGACGGCAGAGGTAAACTCCCACAGGAATATGATGCGAATGGCCTTGACCCAGGTCAACCGTCCTCCGGAAAGGATTCGGATGCGGATGATGTAACCCAAATCCCGGACAACCATGCACAACACGGCAACCAAAAGCCACCACACCGAAGTCCGCGTAAAGGTAATCTGCTGAAATGCCGAGAGGTCGAACTCCTTGTAAAGCATATAAGATACCACTCCCAAGCCGATGAGAATCGGGTAAATGATTTTGTAGGGTCTGATTTTTTTCGTCAGTTGTTTCTCTGATTCTTCCATTCCCGGCATATTAGTCATCTCTTAAAAAGAAAGAAGTCCATAAAGTTAATGGAAAGTTTCCTCATCAAGAAGACATCCTCGCATAAACTTTATGAACTTTACAAACTTTAAGAACTAGCAAAGAATTAACGCCTATAATCAAGCCTAAAGCGCATAAATTATTTACAAAAAGACCTACAAACTTTATTGTCAGACAGCCTTCTTGGCGCCAAGTATTTAAAAATAGAAGTTGAAACCTACCGTTGCTCCCAAATTAAAATTCAATCCAAAATTACGGTCAACCTGTTTATCATCATCATCTTTGATGCAAGTGGATTTATAATCCAAATCACCAGCACTAAACCGAATACCTATCTTGTCAGCAGGTTTAAATTCAAAATTCAACAAAGACAAACCAATGTTAAAAACAGAGGCATTCAAATCGTAACTTGTATTTCGTCCCTGCTCCTCTTTGTATTTTCCTACTCCAAACCCGATGTAAAACCGAGGCACATAATAGAACTTATCATTCAAAGAAACATAGTATTGAGCTACGGGCTGAAAAACGAAAAAACCAAGCTTATTGAATAAAACGTCCTCATCATCATCCATGTCATAGCTACCATTAGGAGTTTTCGTCAAAGCATAACCGATTCCTGCACCAATAGAAAATCTATCTGACACAAAATAGTGAAATTCAGGAATGATAGAAAAGCTTCGTAAACCCTTCTCAACGGAAGATTCATTGTCAGATTTCCATTTAGTACTGTTAGAATTCCATGACAAAGAACCGGAAACAACCATGTCCCCAGCATTCTGAGCAAACAACGCAAACACATGCGTCAATAAGACTAAAATAATTAAAGTTTTTTTCATTGGATAAGTAAAAGTAAAACAAGTATAAACACCGTATTAATACAGATTCCTAGATTTATTTAAACCCTCTATAGAATCCGATTTTAAGAAAAAGTGTGGAGAGTATCGGGGTCGAACCGACGACCTCTTGCATGCCATGCAAGCGCTCTAGCCAACTGAGCTAACCCCCCAATAAAA
>CAMWQQ010000274.1 GCA_947176455.1 uncultured Odoribacter sp.
ATCCTCAACACACAAATTGTCCATCGCAAATGCGCCGTTCCGATTCGCATAGCGTAAATCTTTCAAAGTCAGATTGAAAAAACTCCGGTCCGCAAATCCGGCACTCACCATGTCAAACGCCGTACTCGCCGCTTCCGGTCCGCCGATCAGTCCGAATCCCAATGCGCCCAAATCAGGCAAATCCAGTTCTCCTTTGACACTGCAATACGACAAGGAGTCACTCATGTCATAGATCAACGCACAACCGCCCTCCATCAACGGGTCATCCACAGACGCCAGCAAATCAAACAATCCGTTTTCCAATACCATATCCACAGCAATGTCCTGAATCGTCTCCTTGTTTACCTGCAGATGGGGCAACTCACTGTTCGCATGAATAACAGGTCCGCGGGTATCCAAAGTTCCCTCGTAGGTTCCCCGCCACGACCCGTTTCCCAGCATAGACAACCCCGTAAGCCGTCCGAAATCTATCTGGTTAAACAGAAAACCACCTCGTATGGCATTGCAATCCGAAACGCTGTCTTTGCACGGGCCGTAAACGAAATTCAGCTCTCCCTGCAAAGCAGGCGTTATGCTCCCGGCATATACCATAAAATCGGCAAACGTTCCGTCAAACCGAATCTTGTCGAAGTCAAGGGCAGGCAGATTATGCAGAGGAGACGGAACGGGAATGTTCATGCCGAACCAAGGCAAATACACCGAAGCCAAATCCTCCGGTCCGAAATGCGCCTTCTGAAGCTCTATGTTGAAAACCGTGTTCCAGACATCCGGCAAACCAGCGGATTTGAAGTTCCCCTTGAAAACGCTTTTTTCACCCCATTCAAAATACAAATCCCGTCCTTCCAGTTGCGACACCGTGTTGGTCACCACCCCGCTACACTTCACCGTATTGGTGATGCCCCGCAAGACTTCGTTAAAATAGGCAAGATCGATGAAACTGACCTCCGAAGGCCCCAGTTCATAATACTGTTGCATCCGGGAGGTGAAATATTTCCAGTCGTGCCGGTTCGGCACCCAGTTATATTCCAGTCTCAGCAAATCCACGCTACTCTTTCGCAGTTCAAAATGACAATTCGTAATCAGCAGATTGCCCGCACCCGCCTGCACACTACCCGACATATTCTTCAACAACAGCCCCGATTTCTCCACAAACCTCAAACCGGAAACCTCCAGTTTCATCGGACTGTCCGTAAAATCAATACCTGTAATATCGAAATTCAGGTTCCGGCAGTCCACATCCGTCCAGTTTACACCATACTCCTCCGGCTTGTAAATCTCTTCTTGATAAACAAAACGGGAATTCCGGAAACTGATTCTCTGCAAACCGACCCACCATTCTTCTTGTCCATATCCGTCAGACGACGAGGATAAACCAGTCGGAACAATTGGACGGCTCAAGGAATCCAGCAATATCTCAATATTGGTCTTATTGGTGCTGTCCTGCACCCAAAGACGGACATCCGCCTCATCCAGCACAATTTCCCGGATATGGAAACTGTGCTTCAAGAAATTAAGTGAATCCGTCTCCACCCGAAGCTCCTTGCAATACAACAACGTATCATTCCGGAAATCACGAATCAAAACATCGTTCAACGCCAATGAACGAATCGGACGGAAATCCACTCCGCCGACCTGCATCTTCACCCCCGTGGTCGCTTCTACATAGCGGGTGACATAACCGACAAGAGACGTCTGGACATAAGGCGACTGCAACAGGAGGTAAAATCCTGAGCCCAGCAACATAAGAACGATTGCCACACGCAACAATATCCGTAGAAATTTTTTTATACCCGCCGTTATTTTTAGTTTGCTCACAAAAATATTAATATTGCATCAGAATTGAAAACATTCAAAGCCGAAAGTTCTCTATTCTTAAGTGTTAATTTTTAGCGCTTTGGTTCTAACTCGTAGTTCATGTCATGACTGTAATTTTAGGAATAGAATCCTCCTGTGACGACACTTCCGCCGCCATTTTGAAAGACGGCGTCGTATTGTCCAACATCATCGCCAGCCAAAAAGTCCACGAAGCCTACGGCGGAGTCGTGCCGGAACTGGCTTCCCGGGCACACCAGCAGAACATCATTCCGGTGGTTTCCGAGGCCATCAAGAAAGCCGGACTGACCATTCAGGACATCAATGCGGTGGCTTTCACCCGGGGTCCCGGACTGTTGGGTTCGCTATTGGTAGGCACCTCTTTCGCCAAGGGATTCGCCATCGCCAACCACCTCCCCATGGTGGAGGTCAACCACCTGCAGGCTCACATTCTGGCAAACTTCATCAAGGAACCGGGAGTAGAAAGCCGGCATCCCTCTTTTCCGTTCTTGACCCTGCTGGTGTCCGGAGGAAATTCCCAGTTGATTATCGTCAGGGATTACCTCGATATGGAAATGATTGGACAGACCATAGACGATGCCGCCGGCGAGGCATTCGACAAATGCGCCAAAGTCATGGGACTGCCCTACCCGGGCGGACCGGTCATCGACCGCCTTGCCAAAGAAGGCAATCCGGAACGCTTCACCTTCAACAAACCCCAGATTCCGGGATTAGACTACAGTTTCAGCGGTCTGAAAACCTCGTTTTTGTATTTCCTGCGGGACGAACTGAAAAAGAATCCCGATTTCATACAGGAGAATCTGAACGACCTGTGCGCTTCCCTGCAAAAAACAGTCATCGACATCCTGATGTCCAAGCTCAAAAAGGCGGCAAAACAGACCGGCATCAAACAAATTGCTATCGGAGGAGGCGTTTCGGCAAACTCGGCGCTCCAGAAAGCCGTACACGACGAAGCCGAACGCTCCGGCTGGGAAGTCTTCATCCCGCGTCTGGGATTCTCACTGGACAACGCCGGCATGGTAGCGGTCACCGGCTATTACAAGTACCTGGCAGGACAGTTCATCGGGCTGGATGCGCCTCCTTATGCGCGGACCACGCTCGGATAATACGCATACATTCAACCAAAGCAACCTACCATGAAACTACTGGTAACCTACAACATTCCCCGTGAACCCTTCCAAGGACTGCCCGAAGACTGGGATATCACCTTTCCGGAAGGAGAAGCCATGAGCAAAGAGGAAATCATCCGCTTGCTCCCGGAATACGACATCATGCTCTCCATTTTTCATGCCCCGATTGACCGGGAGATACTGGATGCCGGGAAAAAACT
>CAMWQQ010000275.1 GCA_947176455.1 uncultured Odoribacter sp.
CTGAATGCGGCAGGCGGACAAATGGAGCATCCGATAGAGAAAGTGGTGGAAAAGGTTTGGGAGACGGCTCCTTTGTTTTTCAAGTGGCTGGACAGTCAGAAAACAGTGTAATTATCATCAAATCATCAGGATATGCCTTTTTTCAGATTCCATTTTGTTGAAGAAAAGCGTCTGGCGGAGGTGAGCGGTCGGCTTACCGACCGAATCCAGCAGGCGGTAGGGTGTCCGCGCGAACATATCGTATTGGAGCTTGTCCATTCCGCTTGTGTGGCGGATGGAGTCGTAAAGACAGGGGATAGTTGGCCTTTCGTGGAGGTGGATTATTTTGAACGTCCCCGGGAAGTACAGCATGCAGTGGCGCGGATTCTGTACGAGGAACTGAAAAATGCCGGGTATCCGGATTCCGACATCCATTTCCAATATTTGCAGTCCCGGAATTATTACGAAAACGGGAAATGCTTGGGAGAGTAATCGGCGAAAATGATTTTCTCGTTTACATTTTTTGTGGTTCTAAAGAAAAAAGTTTATATTTGCCTTATAGTATAAACTGCAACATAAACCATGGATGATGTAAGGGAATTAGTATCTTATCTCAGTAAGGCAGAGAGAGGTTACACAAAGACATTGAACCGCGCATTTCAGAAAGCCGGATACGATTTGAGTCGGGAACAGTATGAATTGCTGCAAGTGTTGTGGAACGAAGACCACGTGAACCAGCAGACGATTTCCAAAAGATTGCAAAAAGATAAATACAATGTGACCAAATTGTTGAATACGCTCACCAAGCGCGGTTTCGTGCAGCGCAAGATGTGCCAGGAGGACAGGCGGATAAATTTCGTCGTGCTGACCGACAAGGGCGTGGAGGTGAAAAAGGCGTTGACGGATATCGAGGAGCAGGTACATACGGATTTGACTTTTACCATAGCACCGCAGGAAATCAAGTCTTGCGTATGGGTATTGAAGAAATTGACGGATATGGTGAATTGAATCATATCCGTTTTTGGTCATATAAAACAGAATAGTATGGAAGTTTTGAAAGGATTAAAACCGGAAATGGTATGGCACTATTTCGAGGAGATTTGTAAGATTCCCCGTCCGTCTCGGAAAGAGGAGAAAATCGGGGCGTGGCTTATGGAATTTGCTCGGCGGCACCAGTTGGATGCCCGTCAGGACGAGGCAGGGAATGTTTTAATCAGCAAGGCGGCGACAGCTGGGAAAGAACAAGTTCCGGCGGTTGTTTTGCAGTCGCACATGGATATGGTGTGCGAGAAAAATTCCGATGTACAGCATGACTTTGACAAAGACCCGATACAGCCTTATATTGACGGGGAGTGGGTGAAGGCAAAGGGAACCACCCTGGGTGCGGACGACGGCATCGGTATGGCGGCGGCTTTGGCGATATTGGTTTCGACCGACATTCAGCACGGTTCCATTGAATGCTTATTTACCGTGGACGAGGAAACGGGATTGAGCGGAGCTTTCGCCCTGAAGTCCGGTTTCTTCAAAGGCAGGATATTGTTGAATCTGGATTCGGAAGATGAAGGGGAGATGTTCATCGGTTGTGCCGGAGGCGTGGATACGGTGGTCCGTTTGCCTTACGAGAAAGAGCAAACATCCGCAGGTCAGTTTGCGGTGCGGATTACCTTGAAAGGCTTGCAGGGCGGACATTCCGGAGATGATATCAACAAGGGCAGGGGCAATGCCATCAAGATACTGAATCGTTTCTTGTGGGACATGAACGAGAAGTACGGTATTTCCGTGGCTTCCTTTGAGGGGGGAAACCTCCGGAACGCCATTGCCCGTGAGGCTGTCGCAGTCATCGCTTTCGACGGAAAATACAAAGAGCAGGTGCGGGTGGATTTCAATGTCTACGCCGCTGAAATGGAAAACGTTTGGAAATTGACCGAACCGGCATTGAAAATGGATTTGGAGTCCGAGGATTTGCCGAAAGAGGTGTTGACTGCCGTTTCGACGAAGTCCCTGTTGGATGCCTTGTATGCTTGTCCTCACGGCGTATATTCCATGAGCTATCGGATGCCGGGGATGGTAGAAACTTCAACCAATCTGGCCGCCGTCCGTTTTGTCGAAAACAATACGATTTTGATTACGACCTCGCAACGCAGTGACGTGGACAGCGAGAAAATGAACATTGCGCACATGGTTGCTTCCGTTTTCCGGTTGGCAGGTGCCGATGTGGAGCATGGAGAGGGTTATCCGGGCTGGGCTCCGAATCCGAATTCCGCCATATTGAAGGTGGCGGTCGATTCCTATAAGCGATTGTTCGGGAAGGAACCGGTTGTCCGTTCCATTCATGCCGGACTGGAATGCGGTTTGTTCCTGGAGAAATACCCCGGTATGGATATGATTTCTTTCGGTCCGACTTTACGAGGAGTGCATTCTCCGGATGAAAAGGTCAATATCGAGACGGTGGAGAAGTGGTGGAAGCATTTGGTGGATATTTTGGAAAACCTTTAATGATACAGGGATGAGTTCAAAATTAGCCAAATACGATCGGCTTTACGAGCAGATTAAAACTTATATCCAGACAACCGAGGACATTTGGGCGCGCTTGGCGACCATGGAAGCGGTATTGCACCACAAGATGCAGTCCTTTTTCTGGACGGGGGTTTATGTCTTGCAGGACGGGGAGCTGATAGTCCGTTCCTATCAGGGACCGGTGGCGTGTCAGAAATTGCGGCACCACACCGGGGTATGCTGGGCGGCCGTAAATGCCGGAGAGACGGTCATTGTTCCGGACGTGGAGCAATTTCCCGGGCACATCGCCTGCAACAGCAAATCCAGGAGCGAGATTGTCGTGCCGATTCGAGACCGGGCAGGTCAAGTGTTTGCCTGTCTTGATGTTGACAGCGACCAGTTGAATGCTTTCGACCGGGAGGATGAGGCGGGATTGCAAAAGATCTTGTCTTTGCTTTACGATTCGCCCGTGGGATAGGGCAGTTCCGGATGCAAAAAAAACGGAAATGTTTTTGATATGTTGAGATACATCTCTATCTTAGTTGCTTTAAAGAATAAATGATTAATTAAATACTAAATTTAGGTTTATGAAGAAAATAATGTTGTTATTGTTCAGTGCGTTACTGTCATTGACGATTTTTGCACAGACGCCTGGTGTTGCCGAAAAGAATGCGGGAAATGC
>CAMWQQ010000276.1 GCA_947176455.1 uncultured Odoribacter sp.
CCGGCACCGCCCTTTGCCATTCCGGGATTACCGCTCATATTGAAATGAAGTTGTCCGTCCGGAGTAGCCACCACCGAATAGGCACCCTTCAATACGACATACACTTTATACCGATGTGCAAAAATGCTTAATTTATTTAATCTGTCAAAATCATTTGCACTTTTTCCTGCCAACCGCTCAAATTCTTTTACATGAGGGGTCAGCAAACATTCCGGATGCAGGCAATCCAGCAGTTCCGGATTCTCTGCCAAGATGTTAAGAGCATCCGCATCAATAATCATCTTTTGCCTGCGTCGCAACAACAATTCCTTCAATGCCACGACTGTTTCAGGGGCACGTCCCAAAGCCGGACCGACCGCAATGGCATCGTATTCCCGCTTGCCCTGCTCTCCCGAAAAACAACAGGGCGAATCATCCACATCCAGCACCGCCTCGGGAACTGCCACCTGCATGATATCCATTCCTCTTTGCGGCAAATGACAATACAACAAGCCAATGCCGGAACAAACCGTCGCCCGGGCAGCCAATACGGCACCTCCCATCATTCCGTAACTGCCGGCAATCAGCAATCCGCGCCCGTTGACCCCTTTGTGGTCAAACTTTCCGGGTGGAGGTAGCAAAGTGGCAACCACATCCGCTGTAGTATAATACCAATCGGTCGGAAGCGCCTCTGTCGCCACCGGATGCAACCCGATGTCCAACACGCTCCATTCTCCCACATAACAGGCATTCTCAGGCAAGAAAAAAGCCAATTTCGGATATTGAAAAGTAAACGTATAATCGGCATGCACAATCGCCGAGCGGTCATTGCCTGTATTGTTCTCCCCCAGCAATCCCGAAGGAATATCCACCGCCACGACGGTATTTTTCAACGTATTGAGTCTTCGGATGAACTCCGCGACCAAGCCGGTGATTTTCCGGTTCAACCCGGAACCGAAAATGGCGTCAATCACCACCGCCTCCTCCTTTATGTTCAAATCCTCCGGCAAACAAACCGCCGAAACTTCTCCTCCAACCTCTTTCCACCTATACGCATTCGCTTCGCAATCAAGCGATATGCGATTCCCCGTCTTCAACTGCCAAACCATCACCTCTACCCCCTGCGCTTTCAGCATTCTGGCAATGGCAAACCCGTCCCCGCCATTATTGCCACATCCTGCCAATACCGCAACAGAAGAAACAGAAGGAAATTTTTCCAAAAAACATTCACTCCAAATCCGACTGGCACGCTCCATTAACTCCAAAGAGGTTATCGGTTCGTGCTCTATCGTGAATTGGTCTATTTCAGGCATTCGAGCGGTCAAAAAAAACTTATTTAACTTTTCCATAACAACAACACCTCATTAAAAAACGAAAAATACAGAAAATTTCTTACATTTGCCACCGCACATAATTAATATTAACCAAAAATTAAATCTATGTTTGAAGGACAACCGAAAGGTTTATACGCATTAGCTCTTGCAAATACGGGAGAACGCTTCGGGTATTACACCATGATTGCGGTATTTGCCCTATTTTTAAAAGCCAATTTCGGACTCGATCCGGGTACGGCAGGCTTCATTTACAGTTCATTCCTCGGCTTGGTTTATTTCCTGCCGTTTATTGGAGGAATCCTCGCCGACCGTTACGGCTTCGGCAAATTAGTAACCATCGGAATCATCGTTATGTTTGCAGGCTACCTGTTCCTCTCCATTCCGTTAGGCGGGGACACTCCGGCATTAATCTGTATGCTGGCAGCGCTGGTTTTCATTTCTTTCGGTACGGGATTGTTTAAAGGCAATCTTCAGGTAATGGTCGGAAACCTTTACGACGACCCGAAATACGCCGACAAACGCGACTCTGCCTTCTCTATTTTCTATATGGCTATCAACATCGGCGCACTTTTCGCACCTACCGCCGCCGTGAAGATTAAAGAATGGGCAGAAAGCATCGGTTTCACGTCCAACGACGCCTACCACTTCTCATTCGCAGTCGCTTGCGCGTCCCTGATTCTTTCTATGGCAATCTACTATTTGTTCCGCCCCACTTTCAAACACGTGGAAGGCGGCACGCGCAAAGTTGCTGCAGCTACCACCACCGAAGAACTTTCTCCGGCGGAAACCAAACAACGCATCATTGCTCTTTGCCTTGTATTTGCCGTAGTTATTTTCTTCTGGATGGCTTTCCACCAGAACGGACTGACCTTGACATACTTTGCAGACGAATTTACACAGAAGACCGCTGAAGGCATCCAGACTATGCCGTTTGACGTTATCAACCTGGTTATGGTCATTTTAATCGTGTATGCGCTCTTCTCATTGTTTCAAAGCAAAACCACCAAAGCCAAAACCATTTCAGGCGGCGTTATTGCCGTAGCACTGGGCATCCTGTATTGGAAATACACCCGCATCAGCGGAACCACACCGGTAAGCGCACCTATTTTCCAACAATTCAACCCGTTCTATGTGGTAGCTCTCACTCCGGTAAGTATGGCTATCTTTGGAGCCTTGGCACGTAAGGGCAAAGAACCTTCCGCACCGCGTAAAATCGCTTACGGTATGTTAATCGCCGCCGCCGGCTTTATGGTTATGCTGTTGGGTTCTATGGGATTAAACACTCCGGATGCACAAGCCGCTATCATTGCCACAGAAGGAGTAAATGCAGCCACTTTCGTATCCGCAAACTGGCTGATCAGCACTTACCTTGTGCTGACCTTTGGAGAATTGTTGCTGAGTCCTATGGGTATCTCCTTTGTTTCCAAAGTGGCACCTCCCAAATACAAAGGTATGATGATGGGTGGCTGGTTCGTAGCAACCGCTATCGGTAACCTGCTCGTCAGCGTCGGCGGATTCCTGTGGGGAAATCTTCCGTTGTGGAGCGTATGGGGCGTATTTATCGTTCTCTGTCTCATCTCGGCAGTATTTATGTTCTGCCTGATGAAAAAATTAGAGAAAGTGGCATAATACAAACTAAAATCACCCAAATACCCTCAAAGGTGTTAATATCCTTTGAGGGTATTTTCATATATTACTGAATCCCAATCTGATATCCGTTCCCATATATTACGGGGCAAATCCCGACAAAACAAAATCCAATTAAAATCAGATTTTTTCATAGGTATTTTTTGCTGAAAACAAAAAAATATATACTTTTGTGCCGTTCAAACAAAGGGACA
>CAMWQQ010000277.1 GCA_947176455.1 uncultured Odoribacter sp.
TTCCTTTGGATACGTTAAGGATGTTGTTGTTGCCCGACCGGGAGAATATCATTGTATTGCCTGTCGCTAAAGAGGCGGAAGTCAGCAAGGTGTTGCCTTTGCTTTCGGCGTTGACCGACGGCTACCGGATTACCGTATTGGGATTGCCGGAGTGGCAGACGTTTTCCTCTATTGACCACGAGACTTTTTATAAGTTGAATACCAAGTTGTTTTCCCATAGTTACGTAGACTATCAGGCAGATGCCGCAAAGGAACTGGCGGCGAAATATCGGAAGTATTTCCATACGGAACCGGGCACGTTGGTGTTCAAAGCTTTTGATATGGGTATCTATTTCATTGAGCTGGCGGCAAAATACCGGGGAAATGCCTTGGAAGCACTGAAAAATTACAAGCGTACCGTAGGCTGTTCCCGATTTCATTTCCGGCAGATGTCCGATGAGCTTGGAAAGGAAAATTGCGGGTTTTACATTGTCAATTTCGGATCCGACTATCAGTTGAAAATAAAGGAGTTGCGAAAATAGCGTGCGAATGGAGCGGTCGTTTACCCGTTTTTCTGGAACAGGTAGTCTTCGATGCCCAATTTCTCGTATGTATTTCTGAGTTCTTCGTCTTTGTCCGTGATAACCAGCAATTTGTCACCCACTGTTAATTGGGTGTTTCCCTTGGGAATGAAAAAATTCTTTTCACGTTTTATCATCACCACCAGGGTATTGTCCGGCAGGTCAAGATTCATCAGGAGATTTCCGTTGGACAGGAGTTTTTCGGAGATTTCGATTTCGGACATGGCCGATTTGATTTCTTCGGGCAGTTCCATACCGAAATTGTTACCCTGCGGCTTCTCTTTTTCAGACAATCCGAGCAGTTTCGCCATATAGCTGACGGTTGTTCCTTGCGTGAGCAGGGAAACAATCGTGATGAAGAAAACGACGTTGAAAATCAAAGAGGCGGATTCGATTTCCGCAATCAAGGGGTAGGTGGCGAAGATAATCGGTACGGCACCTCTCAATCCCACCCAGGATACATATAGCTTGGCTTTCGCGCTCATCCGTCGGAACGGAAGCAGACAGAAGAATACGCTGATGGGGCGGGCGCACAGTATCATAAAGACGCCGACCAGCAATCCCAAGCCCGCAATGGGCAACAAATCGCTGGGATTCACCAGTAATCCTAACGTGAGGAACATGACAATCTGGAACAACCAGGTCAGACCGTCCAGAAAGGTGGTTACGCTTTTCTTGTGCTGTATCTTGTTGTTGCCGACAACCAATCCGGCGATGTACACGGCAAGATAACCGTTTCCTTTAATCAGTTCGGTGGCTGAGAATATGAAGAATATGTAAGTCAGTAGCAGAATGGGATACAGGGAATGGTTGTCCACGTTTAACCGGTTCATCATCCATACGGCTGATTTTCCCAGCAGGAAACCTGCCAATGCTCCGACGCTCATTTGTACGATGAACATGAGGAAGGAGAACCACAGATTGGTTTCGCCGGCGGGCGTCACGATGATTTGTATGAGCAGTATCGTCAGCATGTATGCCATGGGGTCGTTACTACCGCTTTCCAGCTCAAGCATCGGACGGAGTTGTTCTTTTAATCCCTGTTTCTTGCTTCTTAATATGGAGAATACCGATGCCGAGTCCGTGGAGGACATGACGGCTGCCATCAGCAGGGATTCCGTGAGCGTCAGCGTCGCAAAGTTCGGAACGATGCCGGAAATCCAGTAGATGAAACCGCCGGTGGCTGCCGTGGTCAGTGCCACTCCCAAGGTGGCGAGCAGGATGCCTTGTCCCGCGATGGGTTTGATTTCCGTGTATTTGGTGTCCATACCACCCGAAAACAGGATGATGCTCAAGGCAATCATACCGATGAATTGGGCGCTTTGAGGATTGTTGAACTGGAGCCCCAGTCCGTCGTTGCCGAAAAGCATGCCGACTCCCAGGAACAAAAGCAACACGGGAAGTCCGAAACGGAATCCGGCTTTGCTGGCAATGATACTGAAAAATAGAAGAATCGCTCCGATGAGCAATATGTTGCTACTGTCTATGACCATAAGTGTATAAATGAAATTTTGTGCAAAAATAAAATAAAAATCCGACTATGAAAAGCGAGATTCTCATTTACTACGTCTGATGGACGCGGAATGTTATTGAAAATTTTTAACGAGAATCCCGCCAGTTCTGTTTTTTTGATTACTTTTGGTTGCGTGAATGAATGAATTGTTTACGGAAATCATAAGATATGGACAAAACGGAATTGGAACGGTTGGCGGTGGACTATGCCGACAATGCGGATGTGCTCCAGGTTTATCAGGATTGGGGCGATACGGTTTACTTGCAGGAGCTTTTTGCGGCGTTGAACCGCTATGAGCCGGATTGGAACAAGGAAAAAGAACTGGGTAGCTGGGCGGCGGAGTTTATTCTAGATATTTTGCAGGAGGAAGAGGGAGAATGGGAGAATATGACGAAGGAGGAAAGGGCGGAACGCTTTGATGAATTGTTGGACGAACGGTATGAGGATTTCCACGGCGGTCATCAGTTTGCCCGGGTGAACAATATCAATCTCCGATTGAAGGAAGGGGAGGAACTGGGGACGATTTTGGCGGAAAGTGATGAACAGGTCAGTTTCCCTATTCTGCCAAAGAAACATTGATTGAAACAACAGTATAAAAAAGCAGGACTCCATTTCGGAATCCTGCTTTTTATTTTGAGTCAGCGCTGTTTACGCTTCGATTTCGATAATCGGTGCGTCAGCCTGGACCGTGGTGCCTTCTTTTACCAGCAGGCGTTTAACGGTTCCTGCATAGTCGGAAGCGATGCTGTTTTCCATTTTCATGGCTTCCAGTACAAAAACGGTCTGCCCTTTGGACACGGCGTCACCCGGTTTTACCATAAACCTCAGGACGCTTCCCGGCATGGGAGCCTTGACGGTTTTTCCGGTAATCGGTGCGGCTTGTGTCTCTTCGGCAACGGCAGCAACCTTTGGCTCTTCTTCCTTGTGTTGAGCCTGATAGGTGGCAACTTTTTGGTTGGTCAGGAAGTTCTTGGCTACTTGCGGGAACAATTCGAGCAACAATACCTCCTTTTCATTGGCGGCCAGTTTAACGCCTCCTGCCTCCGGTAGTTCCGGATTGGGTTGCATCTGGTAT
>CAMWQQ010000278.1 GCA_947176455.1 uncultured Odoribacter sp.
CATGCCGTGCGTCGTAACATCAATCTGAATATGATTTTGTTGAACAACCGGATTTACGGTCTGACGAAAGGACAATATTCTCCGACTTCCCCGCGTGGTTTTGTCAGCAAGTCATCTCCTTACGGGACTGTGGAAGACCCGTTCCGTCCGGCAGAACTTTGTTTCGGTGCCCGCGGACGTTTCTTTGCCCGTACGATTGCCACTGACGATGCCGGTACGGTTGAAGTCCTGAAAGCGGCGGCATTGCACAAGGGTGCTTCCGTTTGCGAGATTCTCCAGAATTGCGTCATCTTCAACAATGGTACGCATGATGCGATTGCCAAGAAAGAGGACCGTGCCAAGAATGCCATTTATTTGCGTCACGGTCAACCGATGCTTTTCGGTGAGAACAATGAGTACGGACTGATGCAGGAAGGATTTGGCTTGAAGGTCGTGAAACTGGGCGAAAACGGTGTGACGGAAAAGGATATCCTTGTTCATGACGCACATTGTATGGATAATACCCTTCAGTTGAAACTTGCCTTGATGGAAGGTCCTGATTTCCCGATTGCGCTTGGGGTGATTCGCGATGTGGAGGCTCCGACGTATGAGGAGGCTGTCCGTGAACAGATAGAGGAAGTGGCTGCCAAGAAAAAGTATCACAATTTTGAGGAATTGTTGATGACAAATGATACTTGGGAAGTGAAATAGTTCTAGAGGACAAATAGAGTAGTCCCGTCCGGCACTCGTCGAACGGGACTATTTTTTTACAGATATTTCAAGGAAAGAATGCCCGGTAGATAGGTTGCTTTGTCCGTAGGGAACGTATGGAGGGGGATGGGTAAATAGGGCTAGGGTATTGAAAATGTGAATAAAATGTCGTATCTTCGTAGTGTAATAAAATTCCAAAACCATGTCGATGCCTTATCTCGTACGTTTTGACTGGGCAATGAAACGCCTGCTTCGCAACAAAAGCAATTTTGTTGTGCTGGAAGGTTTTCTCAGTACTTTGCTTGAGGAAAAGATTTCCATCTGTCATATTCTCGAAAGCGAGAGCAATAAGGAGGATATTACCGATAAATTCAATCGTGTGGATCTTTTGGCGGAGGACAGTAAAGGGGATCTGATCATTGTCGAGATACAAAACAACCGGGAATTGGATTATTTTCTGCGGATGCTTTACGGCGTTTCAAAAGCCGTTACGGAGTATATATCCGAAGGGGATCTTTATGAGAAAATCCGGAAAATCTATTCGGTGAACATCGTTTATTTCGACCTCGGACAGGGGACGGATTACGTGTACCACGGACGAACGGAGTTCAGGGGCATTCACAACAATGACGTGTTGAAATTGTCAAAGCAGCAGACGGAGCGGTTTATTTGTCAGGTTGCCGGCGATTTGTTCCCGGAGTATTATGTGTTGCGAGTCAATGAATTCGACCAGAAAGCGGTTACTCCGCTTGACGAGTGGATTGTTTTTCTGAAAACGGGAGAGATTGGCAAGGATTTTCAGGCTCCGGGGTTGGCAGAGGCTCGGGAGCGATTGAAGTTTGCGTCTTTGGACAAAAAAGATCGTGTCGCTTATTTGCGGAATATCGAAGATTTGCGCGTACAGCGCAGTGTGATGGATACGGCACGGATAGAGGGCTTAGAAGAAGGACGAATAGAAGGACGAATGGAGGGACGAATGGAGGGACGAATAGAAGGTAGGGAAGAAGGCAGAATAGAAGGTAGAGCAGAAGGCAGGGAAGAAGGTCGAGCAGAGGGTCGATCAGAAGGTAGGGCAGAGGGTTTAATAGAGGGAGAAGCCAAAGGGCGAACTGAAAGTTGCCTGGAGATTGCACGCAATATGAAAGCGTTGGGGATTGCAGTGGATGTCATTGTTCAAGCCACTGGTTTGTCAGCCCAGGAAATAGAACAATTATAGCAGGACAAGCTATTAAAATTTGTAGAGGATGCCGATGTTGGCTCCGATGTTTAGCATCTTGTTGAATCCGATGTTTCCTTGATAATATTCGTTTACTTCATATTTGTCTTCGATTTTGGGCACATAGTCGGCACGAAGTCGGAGATCCATCCAGCAACGGTCGGAACTTAACTGGAACAATACGCCTCCGTGCAATCCTGCACCCGGAGCAAATAGAAACAGATTTTTGGAAAAGTTCGAGTATATGTTCGAGTGGTCCTGACTGATTTTGATTTGCGTAAGATAACCGCCGAATTGCAACCCTAGGTAGGGAAGAGTGGTCCGATCCCAGGTGGGGATGTAAAAACTGGCTTCCAGTAAGACCGGAGTCAGGTGGCATTTGTATTCCTGTTCCGTGTTGGCATTGTCCAGGTTCTGTTTGAATTTAAACCGATGATATCCGCTTTCAAATCCGATACCCAGTACTTCGTTGATGAGGTATTTGGCTGAAATATTTCCTCCGATTCCGTTTTTCAGGATTTTTCCCATATCGCCTGTCGGATAGAGATAACCAGCATTCACACCGAGCAGGAATCCTTGGTCGTCCCGATGGTATTGTCCTTGCGAAAGAATCGGTAGGTTTAAGAGCAGGAGCAATAAGAGCAATGGATATATTTTCATATTTAAAGTTCTGTTTCTTTGCTTTGACGTTCCCCAATCTGTGTTTCGACTTCATTCAGCCGTTCTGTGGCATACGGGTCGTCGGCTTTTAGCTCAAGGGCTTTCCGATAATAAAAACGGGCAACGGCATATGCCTTATCTTGATAGGCTTTGTCTGCTTTTGTGATGTTTTCTTTATAGGACTTCTCGATGGCGGCCAATCTGGCTTCTTCGATGAAACGGTCGATTGTTGCGATTTTCTGTTCAATTTCCTCTTTGTCTATTGGGAGTATGGACAATGCTTTCTGGAAATAGACCTTTGCTCCGGCATAGTTTTTCTGTTGCAAACACTGTTCTCCGTAGGCTTTGTTCTTGTTGAATGCCGCCAATTGAGTCTGATATTGAGAAGAATTGATGATTTTATCAATTTTGTCGATTTGCTCTTTCGGGTATTTTTCATCCAGTTGGAGCCGGTCCGCATTGGTATAGTATATTTTAGCCAGTGCATAGGTTTCCATGCGGAAAGCGAGATCGGCTTGGGCGATGAGGCTATTGTATTTATTTCTCAGTTCAT
>CAMWQQ010000279.1 GCA_947176455.1 uncultured Odoribacter sp.
CAGTGCGATTACTTCTGTCAGCGCAGAGGAGATTATGATACCCGGTATCACCAGCATTGACCAGATGTTGGAGGGACGTATCCCCGAAATGGCTTTCATGTTAAACTCTGGCGAGGTGGGAGCGACTCCCCGTCTGCGTGTCCGGGGTACTTCGACGTTGCTGGGCAACCGGGAACCGTTGTGGGTGTTGGATGGCATTGTGATGACCGACCCGGTGAACGTGGACCCGGATGATTTGAACAATCCCGACTACCTGAACGTGGTCGGTAATGCGATTGCCGGTATCAATCCTCAGGATATCGAGCGGATTGACGTGTTGAAGGATGCTTCGGCTACCGCCCTGTACGGTACCCGTGCCGCCAACGGTGTGATTGTGGTAACGACGAAAAAGGGTAGGGTCGGAAAGCCGATTCTTTCTTATACCCACTCTTCCAAAATTACCCGCCGTCCCCGCTACACGGACCGGAACATCAACCTGATGAATTCGCAGGAGCGTGTGCAGTTCGGTAAGTCGTTGGCTGACCAGCATTATATTTTCCCCACGAATATGCCTTTGGTGGGGTATGAAGGGGCGTTGAACCGCTTGCAGAACGGTTTGACGGACTATGATACTTTTTTGGATGAAGTGACCTGGTATGAGCAGGTGAACACGGATTGGTTCGATATTTTGACTCGGGACGCTTATTCCCATACTCATACCTTGAACATCAGCGGAGGTTCGGACATTATCCGCTATTACGCTTCGTTGGGTTATGACCGGGACAATGGAGTTTCCAATACGACTTTCACGGAACGTTATACCGTTTCCGCCAAAATGGACGTGCAGATGACCAAAAAGATGTATCTGGGCGTGAAGCTGAACGGAAATGTCCAGAAAAAGAATCACTTGGTTTCCACGATCAATGCCATGGATTATGCCTATAACACGACCCGGGCGCTACCTTGTTTCAACGAGGATGGTTCGTTGTTTTATTACGAGCGTTTTAAGGGAGGGTATTACGGTGAAGGTAGCAAATACCTGCGGTTTAATATCTTGAACGAGATAGACAACAGTTCCAGTGGATATGACGGCAAGGGAATTTCAGTCGATTTGAATTTGAAGTATAACATTTTGCCGATGTGGGACGTGAACTTGATCGGTTCGTATTCGGTGAGCAGCACCTTGCAGGAAAATTGGTGGGGAGAGAAAACCGCCTATGTTGCTGCTTTGAAGAACGGAGAATACGAGGATAAACCGGTTCCCGGTAATAACGGGAAATGTGCGCTTCCTTATGGAGGT
This sequence comes from uncultured Odoribacter sp., assembly GCA_947176455.1. GTDB lineage: Bacteria > Bacteroidota > Bacteroidia > Bacteroidales > Marinifilaceae > Odoribacter. The sequence goes on from CAMWQQ010000279.1 coordinate 1,280, forward strand.
GTCCTCACAACCAACAATTCCGATACGGAGAATTTGACTTTCCGTTTGCAGTCCAATTACCGCCATTTGTTTGGCGAGGATGACGCGCATCTGATTACCGCCTTGCTGGGGTATGAGGTCAATATGCTCCGTTCCAAGGGGATGAGCAATGAGATCCGGGGCTATCTGAAAGATCGGGGTATGCAGTTTGCCGATGTGAGTTCCCTGAACCTGAGCGATTACCCCCTGTATCGGGATTGGTTGCAACAGAATCACTTGAATCTGAGCCGGGGATTGACGAACCAGTTGAGTTTGTATCTGTCTTTGACTTACGGCTATAAGAATTATTTCACATTGAATTTGAATGGTCGTACGGATGCTTCCAACAAGTTCGGAAGCCGGAGCAACGAACGATTGCTACCGGTGTGGTCGGCTTCGGGTATGTGGAATATCCGCGAGACGCTTTTAACGGAGACGCCCTGGATATCGGAGATGCGTTTGCGGATGTCCTACGGTATGCAGGGAAATATGCTGGACGGACAGACGCCCAACATGCTGATTTCCATGCAACCGTTGAGTGCTTATTACAATGAAAACGTGTCGATTGTGAGCCAGTTCCCGAATCCGAACCTAAAATGGGAGACGACGAAACAGACCAATATCGGGCTGGACATGAGCTTCTTTAACGGACGTTTGAATCTCGGCGGTGATTTTTATTACAAGAAGACCGAAAATGTCTTTTCTTGGGTGAACGTGGCACCGACCAACGGTTTGACATCCTATCTGATGAATAATGGAAACGTGAAGAATGTCGGTTACTCTGTCAGCGTGTCCGCCACTCCGGTCAAAGTCAAGGATTTCACCTGGCGTATTTCCACCAGCTATTCCGCCAACCGGAATACGGTGCAGACGGATGCCGTGGAAAATTACAACTTATCCGACTATCTGGGAGGACATGCGATTGTCAGCGGAGAGGCCATTGGAACGTTTTACTCTTATAAGTTTCTGGGCTTGAATGCAGAGAAGGGTATCCCGGTTTTCGACGATTATTCCGACCGCAGGCATTTGTTGGAGAACAAGAGTCTGGAAGAGGTGGTACGCACGGTGCTGGTCAAGAGTGGTACCCGCGAACCGGTGTTTAATGGCAACTTGTTCAACACGTTTTCCTGGAAAGGCATCACCTTGTCTTTCAACCTGGCTTACAGCCTCGGTTCCAAGGTGCGTTTGTTCTCTCTTTACCAGCCGGTGATTTCGGGTGTGAGCGCGGAGAACAATGTGCGCAAGGAGTTTGTGAATCGTTGGCAGGTGCCGGGAGACGAGAAACGCACCAATGTTCCCGCTATCATCAGCCGGTCGGATGACATGTACACGAATTACAACACCCATTGGTCAGTGGAACCAGGCAATAAGACCAAGATATTTGCCTCCAGCCTCTGGAATATGTACGACAATGCGGATATCCGGGTGGTCAGTGGCAATTACCTGAAGATGCAGTCGTTGACGCTACGTTATTCATTGCAACCCCAGATTCTGAAAAAGACACCGTTCTCTTCGGCTTCGGTTTCTTTCAGTACGCAGAATCTGTTTACGATTTCCGCCAAGGCGCTGAAAGGTCAGGACCCTTCGCAGGCGGGATTTTCCAAGCCCAATCTTTCGATTCGTCCGAATTACACGTTGGGTCTGAATGTCTCATTCTGATAAAAAAATGGATATGATGAAAAAGTTGATATATGGAATAGCAGTGCTATTGTTTTGTTCAGGATGCGATAATTTCCTGAAAGAATATTCCCAGTCGCAGACGGTGGCGAGGACGGTGGCGCATTTTGACGAGGTGTTGCTGGGAAGCGGTTATCTGCC
>CAMWQQ010000280.1 GCA_947176455.1 uncultured Odoribacter sp.
GAACCAGGAAGTACGCTACCTCCAAAATGACATCAAGGCGAATGAAAAGCGAATTGGGGAATTGCAGGCGGAAAAGGATGCGATGCTGGACCTCTATTCCAAACTGGTTTACGGCAGTTGGAAAAAAAGAAACAAGGCGGATAAATTGATGTTCATATTCTCTTCCTCGGATTTCAACCAAGCTTATAGCCGTTTCAAATATTTCCAACAACTTCAGGAATATTCGGGAAGACAATTGGAATTGATTCAGCAGGTGAATGATTCCCTGAATTTAAAGAATCAGAATTTGGTTTCCCTGGTGAATCAAAAAAATACGGTGTTGAATACCATTTATGTCAAAAATAAGGAACTTGAATCCGAAAAGCTGAAAGAAAACCGCTACATCACCGAACTGCAAAAGCGGGAAAAAGACCTGAAAAAGAAATTGCAGAACGAAATGCAACGGCAACAGCGTCTGGCAAAAGAATTGAACAGGTTAATCAGCCAACAGATAAAAAAATCGGGAAGTACCTCTTCCACCAAATACAAGTTGACACCGGAGGAAAAACTGGTTTCCGATGATTTTATCAAAAACAAAGGAAAACTGCCGTGGCCCGTTGTTCAGGGTTTCATTTCCAAGAAATTCGGATTGCAAACCGACCCTGTTCACAAAAGAGTAACGATGTTCAATGACGGAATCAACATCACGACTTCCAAGAATGCCAACGTGCGTGCCGTTTTTCAAGGTGTGGTTACGGAAGTCGCTTATAGTCCTGATTTCAACAATTTTATCGCTCTCCGGCACGGGGATTACCTGACCATTTATGTGAACGTGGTCAATGTGACCGTGAAAAGGGGAGACAAAGTAAATACGAAGGATGTGATAGGAAAAGTGGGAAGTGACCCTGAAAACGGCAATGTTTTGGTTTTCCAGTTGTGGAAAAACACTGAAAAACAAAACCCCGAACCTTGGTTAGCTAAATAAGACAATGGTTTCTGAATATCAGAATTTAAAAAACGGTTTCACTCGAACCTTGCGAATTTTCGAAGGTAAATTATGGCTATACCATGTTTTGAAGGGAATAGCCATAATGGGAGTCTCTGTTTTGTTTTTTCTGACTTTTCACTATTTCTGCAATGCTTTCTTTCAACTCTCCGTAGGTTGGAAAACTTTTTATTTCTACCTGTTTTGGTCAGTTCTTTTCGTTGAAGGCGTTTTTTTCTTTCTCTATTCTTCGATTCGTTTTCTTTTGTGCATAGATTTGAGGAAAGATTTTTTGCTGGAAGAGGTATCAAAATATTTTACTTCCGATGTTTTTCTTTCCGTATACCATCTGGCTTTGCATCCGGAGCGCATTCCGGGGGATGAATCGTTGAAAAAGTCGGCGTTTGTACAGAAATACCACTTTTTGACCTCCAATGGCTTGTTGATAGCTTTTCCGAACAAACGACTGTTCCGGTATGTATGGGCGACAGCGGTTCTCCTGCTACTATTTTTCTTTAATCATACCAACTTTTCCACGATATACCGGGATATGTCCGACTACCGGACGGTTCGTCCCCGGTATGAGTTGTCCTTTTCGTTACTGAATGACCGGCTGACCGTTGAGTACGGTCAATCGTTCCGGTTGAAACTTGCCTTGAAAACGGACGGTTATGCGGTGGATCGCGTGTTCATCAATTACGGTGGCGGAGAGTTTTTGATGAATCGGGAAGATTCGGTTTTCGTCTACGATTTTGAAGTGGTCAACAACGATATCCAGTTTCATTTCACGGCTCTCGACCAGCAGAGCGATTTTTACAAGATAAAGGTGCTTCCCAGTCCGCTCATCACGGCATACAAAGTCACGGTTACTCCTCCCGCCTATACGGGATTGAAGCCGGAAGTCCAGCAAAATATGGTGGATTTCAGGGTATTGTATGGTTCCCGCTTGCGGTTCGATTTGTCTGTCGCCGATGTGGATTCCTTGTATTTGAGAAAGGGAAACCGCTTTTCCGTGATTCCGTTGAACGACAAGAACCATTCGGCGGTCTTGAATCTGAACGTCCGGGAATCCGGGGAATACTTTTTGACGGGTTCAAACCGCTTTATCCAGGGAAAAGACCTGTTGAATTTCACGGTGACTTGCGTCCCGGATTTGTATCCCGGCATCCAGGTGACGGAGATGCAGGATTCCTTGCGTGCTTCCCTGCACTATTTTTATGGCGTGATTACGGACGATTACGGCTTCTCGGCGTTGCGTTTCAATTATTCCGTGAACGGAGGGATGAATACGGTGGCTCCGATCTCTTTTTCCAAGGGGATGAATGTCCAAGAATTTTATTTCAGTTTTGATTTTACCGAATTTGCCGGTATGGACGAGTCGGAAATCAATTATTATTTCGAAGTTTTTGACAACGATGACCTTTCCGGGCCGAAGAGTACCCGTTCCGATCGGAAAATGTATCGGCTTCCGGATTTGAATACCGTTTTTGACTACAACGTCAAGGTGAGTCGGAATGTCAATTCGGCATTGAACGAAGCTGAGAAATTGGCACAGGACATTGTGTCCGGCGTGAAGGAGTTGCAGAAAAAGATGCTGGACAACAATGCGGACAATTGGGAGAAACAACAGTTGTCGAAAGACATCGTCCAGAAGAAGGAGAAATTGGACAAATTACTGAATACGGTAAAGGAAAACAACTTGAAAAAGTCCGATTTGAACAAGGTTTTTGCGGGACAGGACAGTGTTTTGATAGCCAAGCAGAAACAGATTCAGGAACTCTTGGACCGGGTAATGGACGATGAGATGAAAAAACTGATGAATGAGTTTTCCAAGCTTTCCGAAGAGTTTTCCAAGGACAAATTCAAGAATTTGGACGAGAAGATGAAGCTGACTTTCGACCAGATGAGCGAGGAACTCGACCGCAACATCGAACTGCTGAAACGCTTTCAAATCGAGGAAAGACACGATTTGATTTCCAAACGGTTGGAAAAGCTCAAGTCGGACCAATTGAAATACGAGGAGCAGGCAAAGAATCGTTCCGCGGAAAATGATTCGCTTTCAGAACTGGCTTCCAAGCTGAAAAAGGAATCGGAGGACATCAAGGACAGTTATTCAGACCTGTTGAAAGAGA
>CAMWQQ010000281.1 GCA_947176455.1 uncultured Odoribacter sp.
CGACATCGGGCTGGGAAGTTGCCGTCGGTTTGGAACCGATCTACACTTCACGGTTCATGTATTTCAACGGGTATTCAAAATACAATTTATTTCCCAAACGATGCGCCGTAATAAAATTTCCCTTAATTGTTTTACAGCCGGCTTTTTTCACTATTTTGTCATAATTGCTGACACTCTTTTTCACCGGAGCGGCTTTTTGCTCCGTCGTTGTCGGTGCCTTCTTTTTCTTGGTATTCTTCGTACTGGCAAACCCGGGTGCTACCAAGCCACACACCAATAAAGCCAGCATTCCTGTTTTTAATAATTGTTTCATTTGATTTTTATTTTATAGTCCAACTCATCATTCAATCAATCTGTTCCAAATAAAGCGGCAACAATGTCTTCATCAAATTGTATTTTTTCAATACTTTCGGATAATCGGCATATTCGCTCTCAAAAGCCTCATCGTCTCCTGCCAATACCCGTGCCATGTACTCATACAGGTCCTGTTCCCGAAGCGGGAAAGTATAGCCAATCAACTTCGTGTCCATCGTCGACAAGTCGTAATTCGTCTCTACTTTATTTCCCACACGCTCTGCCAACAGATAAATCAGCTGGGTCGGATTAAATCTGAGAAAACCGTATGTCAACCACTCCTTTGCCGGCAACAGATATGAAGTATTAGATATTGAATTACTGGAGTTTCCCCTCTTATTTCCATACAATGATTGTCCGGTAGAACCAACGGAACTATCGAAAAATTCCGTAAAAAGATTCATATAAGCCTCATTGTTTTTGATGTCATACACGTACAATTCAGCCATCACATACCCTGCCAACAAGCGTTTTTCACTTTCACTCATTGTTCCAATCCGGTCGATTCCTCCAATCAAGGTCGTCGTCATGGCATTATAGCTGTTGAAAACATGTTGCGCCCTGGCATCCGAAAGGTTGTTCACGATAGAATCCACCAATAAAAAGCTCATCGGATACCTGCTTTTCTTCAGGTAGGGAAAAACATATTCCCCCAGAAATTCGGCCGCATCCAACAACTGAGACTTATCTCCATTTTCCAGGTACTTCTTATTCAAAGAATACAACGCAGCATTCGGGGTCCGAGACGTAATCCAATAAGCGATATCCAGCACTTCGTAATGAATCATTCTCTCTCCTTCCCGGGACAGTCCCCGGTCTTCCCGACCGATGGTATCGTTATAATAAACCGGTACCCCGTACGTTTGAAAAAGTTCATAAAAAGCATGATCGACTGCATCGTCACTATCTTCCAGCTTATACCAATCCCGGTCGGCAAACGAAGGAGTCAAATCCTCATTTTCCTTTGAGCAAGCGGTGAACACCGCCATGCCCAAAAGACACATACCTATGATTAATTTTCTTTTCATTGCTCTGCTACATTTAAGATTCAACTTCAGTTACAATCTCCGGATCCTGTCTGGGATTTGCAAGCAAACTCCCATCATTGATGATTATTTCCGACTCCGGAATCGGCATCATGTAATTGTTGGAACCGTTTTCCGCATATTCCGGCAATACATAGAAACTATCATACCGTCCGACATGCTCCGAGTCAAAACCGTGATAAATCTTTTTCCGCATGGGATATTTGGGATGCACGGCATAACGTTTCAAATCAAACCAGCGGTGTCCCTCAAAACAGAGCTCCCGTCTTCTTTCGTCACGAATCAAATCGGACAATTCCTTGCCAGTCTCACTGACATTGGCATCCGAAGTGAAACGTTTCTCCCTCAATTTCTCCAAAGCAGATGCCGCCTCCGCATCCTGTCCCAGCATCGCCAAAGCCTCCGCTTTGTTCAGGTATACTTCCGGCAAGCGCAAGGTAAAAAAGTCCGACACCAAATCCCCGTCCGAATAATTCCGACACAACTTGAATGTCACATAATATCCTCGGAGATCCTTATTTTGAGCCGCATTGTAACGGTTTTCCGCCCATTCAAAATAGTGGAAACGGGCATCTTTTTCCTGGTCGTACAAAGCAATCAATTCATCCGAGGCAATGAAAGTAGCCGCTTGTCCGGCAGAGTACGCAGAACCGCCACTCACCGAATACTGGGTTTTACTATACGATATGGCTAGCATCCGATTGTCCCCGTTTGAAAAAATCACTTCCGGTGAATTACCGAAAACCTTGTTGTCCGTAGCCTTCAATTGCGTAAAATCCAATAACGCATAAGAGGATTTCAATACTTCATCGCATTCCGCCACCACTTTATCCCATTGGCACATATACAGATAAACCCTGCTCAGGAAAGTACGGGCAGCCATCTCGTTGACCCGATAGATGGAAGTCTGCTCCACTCCTTTCAAACAGGCGACCGCCGTCTCCAAATCATCCGTGATGACCTTGTAGACTTCCGCTACCGAAGCATGCTGGTAATTCACATCTTCAACCCGCTCGGACAATTTCACCGGTACCCCCTGGTCCGTCAGAGCCGTCTGCTCCTTATAAGGACGACCGTAAATATTGACCAGAAAATAGTAATACATCGCCCTCAAAAAACAAGCTTCGCCCTTCAACTGAGCATAGCGTTTCTCTCCCTTGTATTCTTCCAATTCAAACAGAATGGCATTCAACGCATTGATATGCTTATACAGCTTTTCCCACGTCCTGTCCGTATAAGACACCAAACTGGTGGGGTTGATAAAAGGTTGTTCCAACCAATAGTGGAAAGGACCTAAAGAATTAACATAGACTGTATTCTCAGGTGAATTATTGTTTACTTTCGAATCGTCGTCCATCACATGAATCCAGGAACCTATGGCACAAGTACCCGTAATTGAAGTTTCATTATAAAACTGCATAGGCATATACCCTTCCCCCAGAATCAATTCATTCAAATCCTCTATGCAAGTCACGTAAGTCTGGTTTTTGCTATTTTCATTCAGGAAATCGCTGCAAGACGTCCCCATGAACAGCACCAGACTCATCCATATATAAATATATCTTTTCTTCATATCCCCGTAATTTAAAATGCGACATTAAAACTGAGCGAAAAAGTCGGCCGGTTAGACATATTGATTGAAGAAGAACTTCCTGTCTGGGTAGC
>CAMWQQ010000282.1 GCA_947176455.1 uncultured Odoribacter sp.
TATGTATAAAACTTCTTTTTCTGCTTTGAAATCTTTTGAGGGTTTGGAGAATTTGGAGACAATCAGTGGAAGTTTCATATTGGCTACTCCTTTAAATGCCTTGAAATTTTTTAAAGGCTTAGGCAGTTTAAAAAATATCAGAGGAGATTTTGCATTGACTTCTTCTGATGCTTATTCTTTTCCTGCTTTAGAATCTTTTGAGGGATTGGAGAATCTGGAGACTATTGGAGGAAATTTTACGTTGTTTTCTTCTAATATGAATGGGAACTCTTCTTTTACAGTCTTGAAATCTTTTGAGGGCTTGAGCAGTTTAAGAAGTATCGGAGGAGATTTTACGTTAACTTCTTCTGATTATTACTCTTCTTTTGATGCCTTGGAATCTTTTGAGGGTTTGGAGAATTTGAAAAGTATCGGAGGTGATTTTTATTTGAGATGTTCTTCTTCTTATTATTCTTCTTCTTCTTTTAATGCTTTGGTATCTTTTAAGGGTTTGGAGAATCTGGAAACTATCGGCAGAGATTTTTCATTGACCGGTGGTGCTTCTCTTAATGCTTTGGTATCTTTTGAGGGTCTGGAAAATCTACAATCGGTTTGGCATATTTCGATTGAAAACTGTTTGCTTCTTTCGGATTTTTGCTCGCTTGAAAATGCGATACGGAATATGACAGGGAGTTTTAAAGCAGAAGGGAATAGGTATAATCCGACAAAGGAGATGATATTAAATGGACAATGTTATAAGCGTTAGTGTGTATAAATGATGTGTAATAATTTAAAAATGAACAACATGAACAGTAATTTTAATCAACAGTTATCGCATTGGTTGCAGGAGGTGGCGGAGGAATGCAACCGTATTGCAACGGGGTCAAAAGAGATGGATTTGGATTTTTATGCTTTCCAGTCCGACGTGTATTTCCGTCCGGAGGCAATGTTTATCGGGGCGAATCCGGGAGGTTATAAGTCTTATTCCGAGGCGAAGCAGGAACGAGGCGGAAATAAGAGGGGTGCTGGTGATTTAAAATATGACCGGAATATGTTCTTGGATAGTAGTTGGAGAAGCCACAGCCTGTGTGATTTGTTTTCGGGAGATATTTTGCGTCCCGTGTTTGAAAAAGCCGTAATAACCAATGTGTGCTATTTCAACACTCCCAATTTTAATCGTTTATTGCAATTGGAGGGCGGACGGGAAGCATTGAAGTTTTGTGTGGAGAAAACTGTGGAACTGATTCGGGACATCGTACAGCCGAAGCGCATTGTGTTGCTGGGGATAGATGATAAGAAAGGGCCTGTCAATGCGCTACGAGAATACTTAAACAAGCCATTGGAAAAACTGTTGGTAACCAAGGCAGAAGGTTGGGATCTGATACGATATACCACAATGTTTGATATACCGGTTTACATCATTCATCACCCTTCCAGAAACCCTAAATTCAATAGCGGAGAAAACCTGGCATTGAAAAAAGCCAAATTTGAAGAGATATTTAAAGCCTAAAGTTTCTTCTTGCTTCAGCATAAACCGCCCTGAATAAAAAAGCACTCAAAACGAGTGCTTTTTTATCGTATTAGTGATGACTGATTTGATTGTTTTGCATACAAGACAATCCAGATATCTATCAGCTCAGTTTAGACTTTATCGGCATCCGGGAAATGAACATTGTCGATAAGAAATCCCATATATAGTGGCAATATCAGCATATTGTCCGTTTGACCGATATTGTAATCCCCTAACTTAATGGCGTGAGATACGTGATATTTCTCGGGATGTTTTAAAATGGTTTTTGTGCTTTTGACATTTCCGGAAGTCGCTTTACATTCCAGCAGGACGCATTCGTTATTCGTCCGAATGACAAAATCGATTTCCAGACCGGAATCTTTGTGAAAATAATACAATTTCCGTCCGCTCTTGGACAAGAAATCGGCGACGAGATTTTCAAAGATTGCGCCTTTGTAACCGAGTAGAGAGCCACGGAGAATATCGGATTGTGTACCCTCCTCAAGCATACTGATAAACAATCCGATGTCCGACATATATACTTTGAATGTGTCTTTCTCGGCATTGCCGTCGAGTGGCAGTTCTGTGATGCTGAGATTATAACACCGCTGAATGATTCCTGCATCTTCTATCCACTGCAAGCTACCGGAGAACATGCTGTTTGTGGCTTTCTTTTTGATTTGAGAATATTGAAATTTTTTGTTCTCCTTGCTGAGTTGCTTGGGTATGGAGTCGAAACATTCACGGATTTTGGATTTATCTGCCTTTGGGGCATATTTTATCATATCATCGCGATAGCCGTTTATAATGTCCCGTTGCACTTGCAATACATTGTTCATTAATTTTGTTCCGACAAACTCGTTTACTGCGGCAGGCATACCTCCGACAACGATGTATCGTAGCAACAATTCTCTAAAACGTTGATGCAGGGCGTCCGGAACCGGAGTATGTTTCGAAAGATGCTCTTTAAGGGTGAAAATGATTTGTTCGGAGATGCCGTTTGCCCATAGAAATTCTTCGAAATCCAACGGACACATCGTAATATCGGTTTCGTAGCCTATGGGAATGGATGCCGTTTGCTCCTGATAACCTGAAATCCCTAGCAATGAACCGGTACAAATGACGTCATAACGTCCGTCTATCTTAAAAAATTTAAGAGCTGTGCGTGCTTTGGGGCATTCTTGCAATTCATCCAATACCAAACAGGTTTCATAAGGGACAAAAACAGCTTTATCTCCTAATAATGCACCAAGATACATAATAATGTCATCTACTTCCAATGAACCGTTGAAAGCTGTCGCATAGGCTGGATTTTCAAAAAAATTGACATACACTGTATGTGTGTAATTTTTTCTTGCAAAATCAAGCACGGAGAATGTTTTTCCACATTGTCTGCATCCCTTTATGACAAGAGGATTGTGATTTTTCAATTTCTTCCATACTGAAAGTGTCTGTTCAATTTTTCGCTTTAGCATACTATTTGCTGATTACTAATGTTTTAAGTAAAAATTCATGGTTATGTCCGACTTTTTCAAGGGACTTTTTCTACAAATGTAGTATTTTTCAAGGGACTT
>CAMWQQ010000283.1 GCA_947176455.1 uncultured Odoribacter sp.
ACGTAAACAGGTTGGTCGTATAAAAACCAATGGAAGCCGTATTCACGCCGATTTTTTTCAGCCAAACGGGAGGGAACGCGTACCGGAGAGAAAGAGACTGCAAACGAACATAATCCCCGCTAACCACACGCACGTCCGAATTGTCATACATCTGCCAGATATTGTCGGCAAAACGGAAGGCGGCATTTTTCCACCAGTTTGTAGCAGCCGTACTTTCCAGTAGCGTCTGGGTAAATGCCGCACCCGAAAGCGTTCCCGGAATGTTGGTATACTTTTCATCTCCCGGATTTTTCCACCGATCCAACAATTCACGACGCACGTTATTTTCCGGCTGGGGCGCAATCGTTCCGTAACTCATCGATACATTCGGATAAAGGCTCAGCAAACGGATTTTTGTTCCGAGGCTGTACACCATATTAACAGCCAAGGTAAAACGCTTGTATGAAAAAGTTTGCCTTAAACTTCCCTGAAAGACAGGTACTCTGTTTCCGGAATAATCCATCACCGTCGTATAGATTTCGTCCTTATTCATTCCTTCGAACAGCTCCCGGAATTGTTCTTCGTCCATACCATAAAACGTCGGTCTTCCGTCCTCATTGCTCAATCCGGTAAAACGATACGAATAAAACGAATTCAACGGCTTGCCCGGTATCTCAATTCTTCCGTTCAGAAAATCCGTATAGGTAAATTCATCCTTCAATGTCTTGCTGGAAACCTTGTTCATCAATTTATTCAGCGTTTCGCCAAATTCAGGTACAATTGTCCAACGGAAACCGGTGGGATTTCCTTTGGAAGTCCGGTCAATGGCAACAAAACTCAAAGACAGTTCCACGCCCGAATTCTGTATCGTTCCCCGATTGACCACGTAACTGTTACGTCCGTTGATCATGGAAATCTTCTTGGTCAGGAAGGCATCTTTCGTTTTCTTATGATAGTAAGCCACCGAACCGGCTATCCGGTTTTTCAAGAAACCGAAATCCAGCATGAAATTCGTTGAAACGGTTTTTTCCCACTTCAAGTCCGGATTCGGGAAACTATAGATGGTAGAAAGATACTCGTTATTGGCATTCACCTTGCCGTCACGGGTAATGACCAGCTTCGAACTCTGCGAAGACAACATGTTTCCCTGCAACCCCAACGAAGCCCGCAAGGACAAATTGCTCAACCAGGAAGCATTTTGCAATACATCTTTCTTGGCATTCCACCGACCGGAAAACGACCAAATGGGCAAAATCTTTTCATTGCTCCGCGAACCGAACAGGTTGGAAGCATCCGCACGGGCATTGACATTCAGCATATAACGGTTGTCGTAATCATAAGATACCGTGGCATACCCGGAAACAATGTTCGTCAATTCCTCCGAATGCACGCCTCTTGCCGCCGCAGTCGTATAATACCAATTGTAATAACCGCTATACACATTCGGGTCGAAATTCGCCATTCCTTTCCCCCGGTCGGGCATATATCCCCGATACACCTGGTTCAGATTCAGGTACTCCGTAGACGAAAGCTCTCCACCCAAAGCCGCCGAGATATTGTGTTTCTCATCCGCTCCAAGATCCTTATTGTATGAAAACTGACCTCTCACGGTATAACTGCCCTTGGTTGTTCTTGTTTCCGTCAATTCACCACCGTAAGGCATCAGATTGGCGAAATTAGGCGTTCCAGTAGTCGCTTCCCCCTCTCCGCGCAAAGTTCCGGCACGATAGGTCTTCTCGTTATAAAATAGTTCCTGATTCGTACTTCCCGTCGAATAAGACAACGTAGCCCCGAATTTCAACGATTCCAATATCTTATAATCCAAAGAAGCCGTCAAAGTCGTCGCATAGGTCTTGTATTTCTGCCAACTATTCTCCATCTCATTCAAGATGTTAAAGCCCAAACGATTCGACACGTCGGCATCTCCCCTGGAATAAAACTTATAATAATAATACGGCTCTCCATCCTCATTAAAAGCCGGAATGGCACGGCTGGTATTATAAGCATAATTCAGCACATTCAATTCCGTCGGGACATACTTCCGGTTCTGCACACTCGCATTCACACCGAAACGCATGGAAAACCGCTTGAAATTGGCGGTCAGGTTTATGCTCGCCGAATAGGTTTTGTTGTTCTCTCCTTGCACATATCCCTGCACATCCTGCAAACCGGCGGAAGCATAGTAACGGAGTACGGAAGAGCCACCGGAAACACTTACCGTGTGTTTATGGGTAAACGTATTTTGAGTCAGTATTTTAAACCAGTCCGTATTCAATCCTTCATAATACCCCACCTGTTCCTGCATCTCATCGAAACTGGTCTTCCCCATCAAATAATCATGCATCGCCCCTTCGTATCCTACCCACGAATTAATAAATCCGTAAGTCTGATGCTGCTCCATCAATTCACGAGAATAAGCGATTCTTTCTTTCGAATTCATCATATTCACGCTCCGATCGGAATAACGCGGACGCTGCCCGAAAGTACCGGAAAAAGAATAGCTCACCTGGGGAGGTCCGATTTTCCCTTTCTTCGTGGTAATGACAATCACTCCGTTGGCCGCCCGGGCTCCGTATATCGCCGTAGCCGAAGCGTCTTTGAGCACGTCAATCTGGTCAATATCCTCCGGATTGATACCCGAAATAGCGTTTCCCAACAGATTTACAAAATCCAAGTCATTGAGCTGCTCCGGATCAAAGTTTACCGGATCGGAATAGATGACTCCGTCCACCACCCACAGTGGCTCCTGATTTCCCAAAATAGTCGAGGTTCCCCGGATTCTTATACGAGGAACAGCACCAATCGTACCGGAATTTGACATAAAAACCATACCGGGAACATACCCCTCCAACATCTGGTCGATTGTATTCAACCCCGGAACAACCACATCGTCAGCTTTTATCGTGGTCACGGCACTGGTCAATTTACGGGTGTCTATCTTCTGATAACCGGTACTTACCACCGCAACCTCTTCCATTTCGTGCACCTCGTCTTCCAGCATGACCCGAATCGTATCCCGACCGACATACTTCACCTCCTGCTTTTTCATGCCCAGATAGGAAAATTCCAGCACAAAATCATCC
>CAMWQQ010000284.1 GCA_947176455.1 uncultured Odoribacter sp.
AAACCGACCATGTCTACGCGTATCAGTTTTCTCCTTTGTTTCTTTTTGCTCCTCGAGGGATGCCGGGAAAAGTACACCCCGAAACCCTACGGCTATCACCGCATCGATTTCCCGGAAAAAAGCTGGTCGCCGGTCGGCGACAGCCTGCCCTACCAATTCGACATGGCAGCCACCGCCACCCTGGAACCCGATACCGACAAGGATGCCGAACCCGGCTGGATAAACATTTCCTATCCCCAATACAACGCCAAAATCCACCTCTCCTACAAAAAGATTGCAACGGATACCTCCCTGCGACACTTTACGGAAGATTGCCACCGCATGGCGTACACGCACACGATAAAAGCAGAATCCATTCAAGAACAATATTTCCAAAACGACCGCATATCGGGACTGATTTATTTCATTGAAGGCAACACCGCCTCCTCCACCCAATTCTATGTCACCGATTCCGTGAAACATTTCCTGCGCGGAGCGTTGTATTTCAAACAGCACCCCGACAAGGATTCCCTCGCTCCGGTCATCCATTACCTCAGGCAAGACATCGTCAACCTGATGGAAACCGTCCGGTTCAAATGAAAAATAAAAAGTAGTGTTATGGGATGACCGTGTAGGGCACCGGTATGTGCAACAGGTTGCACAACAAGGGCAAAAGCGAAGTCATCGGGCACACCTCTGGCATCTTCTCCGGAATCCCCGCACCGTACAGATACAACGGCACCTTGTTTCGTTTGCTGTATCGGGCATAACTATCCTCCCGGTCCTTTAAAGTCGGAATCCAGGTCGGCTGAAGAACATACAGAACGTCGCCGCTCCGCTTCTGCGAATAAGCATTCTGACACAGGACATCCACCCCTGCCGAAGAACCGCCCTGAACCAGCGAATGAGCGGTCAGCACCCGGGAAACGCCCTCAAATTCAATCAGGAAATTCGCAACCTTGTCCTGAATGTCTTTCAGCGAAATCCCTTTTTGGTCAATCAATGTCCGGTCCAGATAGATTTGCGTCGCATCGTAGTCCAACACCCAGTCCCCCTCTCCATAAATCAGATTCAGAAAAGATTTGAGCAAGGCAACCGCCTTGAAAATGCTAAAATAGCCGGAGGGTAAACGCATCCTACCCAGTTCATCGGGTAACAATTCCCGCGCCTCGGAAAAAGTGAGAAACACCGTATAATTGCCCTCCCCGACGCTTTGGTCCAATTCTGCCAAAAGTCGCTCGATATCCAAATCCAGTCGCATGACGACATCTTGAAACTCCCGGTCATACACGCCGAAATCCCGGTTCATATAATCCAGACACGAAAAATTCAACGCCAGCAAATCAGGGTCGTTGTCCACGCCCAACCGCTCGTTCTTCATCAATTCCATCGCCACATTCGTCACCAAAGTATTCACGTACGGGGTCGCTTTCAGAATCCGGTAAGTATCGTATCTCCGCTTGGCTTGCGCCAGGTCGTAATAAAAACCGCTGGACAGTCCCACCCTGTTTTTCAATTTCAATGCAAAGAGATTTCCCCCTTCGTCGCCCAACGACATCCACCCCCTGCGGATAAAAAAATCGCTTTCCATGCGGGCGTTGTAATCCGAAAGCCAACCGGGCAGGGAATCCGCATAGTAACTGGAAGAAACCCATTTCCCCGTATGCTCACCCAGCCACAAAGCCAGATTTGCGCAACTTCCACCGCTAAGCACCGCTTCCTCCCCGTTCACTCCCACGCTATATACTTTAGAAAATCCATTGTTCATCTTCATCACGCATCCCAGAGTCATGGACTGCAAAGCGTCCGGAGCAAGTCCGTTCCCCTCCTCCCCAAGCAAAGTCAGCTTACCATCCGACACATTATCCTGTCGCCTGTTTCTCAAACGATCATACCATTGATGAGCCACAATGCCATGTTCCGACGGCAAAAGCCCCGTATAAATGGTTGCTTGATCGGCACCGGTTTGAGTGTACAGATAACGGTAATCCGCCATCACCTTTTTCCCCTGCGAAAACAGTCTTTTGAAGCCACCTTCCGACAAATCGTTCTCATAAATCATCAGCCATTCCGGGTAAAAATGGTTAATCGTTATTCCCACCACCAAACGGCTTTTATTCTCAGCGGCAAACACACCGATACTCAACAGCAACCATACCCCCAACAATCCCTTTTTCATAAACACGACTTTTGAAATGAACAAGACTTTGACAAAGATATAAATTGTCCGCCGGGTAACAAAATTTCACAGAACAAAGCTCCACCCATGAACAGCGAAGATTCTTCTATATTCTATTAGGTAATTATATTGTTATTTAATTCTTATGCTGTAATCTATAAAACTCTTTTTGTTGTTCAATTTCCTCACGCAATTCCTTCTCCGTCGGCATATAGAGCATATATTTTGAAGCGAACAAGTGGTCATTGTCGTGTAGGACAGAGTAGCGAGCAACATCCTCATCAGTCTCCGAACAAAGGACAATGCCGATAGTAGGATTATCCCCCTCACCACGCACCCGCTCATCGTATATTCTCACATACATTACCAATAATAGCTTTTTCCAAGTCTGATTCCGTAAAATCGCTGTTCGGTTCAAGACCGATAAATTCAGCAACAATCGGATTTTTGATGAATTCCATATGGTCCTGCTCAAATGGAGCGGTCAAAGTCTTCATTTCAGATTTGACCACATCTTTGTGTTGTGAGAGCAACAACCGCTCATAATATTGCGAACCGATATTGCGAGCAAGCGTACGATAACTCCACATCTGCTCGGCAGCTTCTTTTAGATACCACTTACGGGCATCTGCATTTGTAACCTGAAGCAAACGTTTATAATGAGACCATGTCAATATTCGCCACGGTGTAGCAAATATTTCAGGAAAAGTCTGATAGAACTGCCGATAATAGTACAAAGAACCGACAGAAAATCCTTTCCCGAATTCTGTAGTTAGTTCTTTTGACAAGGATTTCAACAACTGAGAACCGTAATCAGCATGATTCACTATTGTATTATTATCCCTCACCGCACCAGCATGACGAATCCCGTCTTCACCCGGTTTCCGTTTGCCGTGCGGT
>CAMWQQ010000285.1 GCA_947176455.1 uncultured Odoribacter sp.
CGACAGGCAAATGGGATGAAATCAGTGACGCCTATTTCTTGAAAGATGCCGGCAATAACGTGCTGACCCTTTCCGAAACCAATGTGGATGCCATTTATGAATTGCACAAGGGATATGGAGCCGACCCCCGGCGCTTAAACGGATATGTCCGGGACGGCGGTGACTATTATTTCCGGAAATTTGCCCTTACCGGCTCTGCCACTGCACGTAATTATCCGCTTATCCGTATGACGGAGGCTTATTACATTGCAGCCGAATGCCTGAAAAACACTGATCCCGCGCGTGCGGTGGAATTGTTGGAAACGGTTCGGGGGAATCGTCAGATTGAGGAGTCGCTCGGAACCCTTTCCGCTGATGAGATACAGACAGAAGTCTATAAGGAATACCGGAAAGAATTTATTGGTGAAAGCCAGTTGTTCTACTATTACAAACGCTTGAACGCTTCGCAAATTGAAGGCACGAATGCCCGTCCGGACAAGAGTCTGTACGTGTTGCCCGTTCCCTCCAATGATGTTGAGTTCGGAGGATATGCCAATTAAAAATATGGAAAACGAAACAAATATAAAAATGATGAAATACATTCGATTCATATTATTCCTCTGCCTGTCGTTCATATTGTGGACAGGTTGTGAGAATGACGGTTTTTATTACCGGGACGAGCCGCGCATTCGGCTGGTAGGACCTGAAAAATGGACAGTGAAAACGGATTCGATGGAATTTTCGTTTTTGACTTATTCGTCTGAGATACAATCGTTCCAGGTGGATGTGGTCGCTTGGGTAATGGGACCGGTTGCGGACCATGACCGGACGGTCAATCTGGAAGCAGGCGCCGGCACCACGGCAGGCGCGCACCTTTATTCTTTCCCGACCACGTTTACGGTGGCGGCAGGAGAAAACAAGGTCATAGTACCCGTGATTCTGAAACGGGCGCCGGAACTGAAGAACGGACAGGTGCGACTCAATCTTCGGGTATTGCCTTCTGCTGATTTTGCAGTGGGCAACAATGAAGAAAACCACCTGTTGATAAAATGGAACGATATCATCAGCCAGCCGAAAAACTGGGATGAGAAATTGTCTGAGTTTTTCGGAGACTATTCGGAAGAGAAATACCGTTTTATGCTCGATTATTCCTCTGAACCCGACGGCTTTGCCGAGACGGAACTGGATTGGTCGGCGCTTCGCAACTACAACATCATATTCACGACAAAATTGTATGAATATAATCAGGCGCATCCCGAAAACCGATTGACATTCTCTTTCCCTGACGGATTTTAAAAATTAGGATTATGAAAAAATTGAAATACATACTGCCGACCCTTTTTCTTTTGGGCACTCTTTTCTTTGCTTGTGTCGATGATACAGGGTCTTATGACTATGACGACAACGCAGGCGTCGAAATCAAATTCGATACGGCAGGTATCGAAAACAGATTGGTGTTATCATATGATTTAATGCCGGGACAACACGTGGAATTTGAACCGAACGTCATTTATCCGCATCCCGAACGGTTGCGTTACCGGTGGTTCTATCTCACTACGGACGGTGGTGCATACAGACCGAAACAGGAGGGGAATGCCTTGGTATATCCTCCTGCCGATACTGTTGGATATGCCCGGAAATTGGATTGGGTGGTGGATTTGGCTCCCGGTTATTATCGTTTTTATCTGCTGGCGGAAGATACGGTTACCGGTGTCCGTGGCTATTACCAGGCTGAGGAACGCTATGTGCGGGTTGCTCAGGAAGGAAACTTGGGAGGTTTATACCTTCTTTGTGAACATGGGAATGAGACGGATATTGATGTACATCGTTCTGCCACAATGATGATTGTTGGGGGAGACGGGCAACATTTAAATTATTACAGCGGACTGGCAGGCAAAAGATTGCCTGGCAAGCCAAAATTCATTAGAGGTTCATTGGGAAGTTCCGCTTATTTGGTTTGTACGGAACAAACCATGGTTCGCCTTAACCGAGTGGGGTTGCAGACGATGGATACCTGGGAGGATATGTTTTACCAGACACCTGCCACTTTTAATCCGCAAGTGGTTTCTAAATCTTATACCTGCGATTACCTGATTAATGACGGTAAATTATACACGCTTTACACGGACAAACCCAATAGCCGTAAATTTTCCGCTCCGATAGCCGGAGATTATGAGGCTGGTGATTACTTGAGTTTTGCTTACTATAGTTCCGGCAAGAATGGGGCACAAACGATTTATGACAAGAAAAACCGGTGTTTCCGTCCTTATTATGCCAAAAAGAGCAACATTGGAAGTTTCAATCATACTGTTGCCGATGCGATAGTGGATGCGAATCATTTACCTGGAGAACCGGTAGCGATACTGAATGCGACCGCAAACCAGACGTATGCCATTTTGGAATTGGACGGTACGCGCTATCTTTATCGTTATGACTTTTACGGATTGGATGACGAGGGAGATTTTGCCGCTGATGGTAGCAAATCAATAACAGATTTGAGCAATTGCGAAGGAATCAGCCAGGCTAAGTATTTTACGGGAATGACAGCTACCGACGGAATGAATCTGGCTGCTTACTCATTTTATTATGCCACAGACAAAGCCGTGTATTCCTTTTCGCCCGTAAAAGGAGGAGATAATTCGGCATACACTCTCTATGAGTGTGAAGCAACGGAAGAGGTGACTGCTATTTATGCTGGTGGTAGTATGGGGGGAGGTTGGCCAAGCAGTGATTGCCTATTGTGGCTTGCTGTTTGGGATGAGGCGAAACAGGAGGGTAAACTCATTGAATATGAAATGAATCATACGACCGGAGAACCTCGAGCTAAATGGACTAGTCATGACAACCCTTATATTACCACCGGTTGGGGAAAGATCAGAAGTATGGTATTTTTGGATGCAGAATAAATGAACGTTATGACCATGAAAACACTTTCAAATTTCTTCGTATTTTGTGTATGCCTTTGGGGACTGAGCGCTTGCTCAGCTCCGGAGGGCTTTCGTTTGGAAGGCAAGTTCTCCGGATTTGCCGAGGGCTCGAAAGCGGACTTGAAATTAGCCGCCACTCATCGGGA